>PMLH01000572.1 GCA_003159055.1 Myxococcales bacterium | reverse complement strand
CAGCCATCGCCGATGTCGCCGCAGTAGTTGAACGGGGTTCCATTGGTGCAGGTCTGGGGCACGCAGCCTGTACTGATCTTGCAGATGCCGTCGGAACCGCACACCTGGTTGGCGGCGCAATCATCGCCACAATGGAGGATGCCGCCGCAGCCGTCTCCGGCGTCGCCGCAGTACTTGAATGGGGTTCCGTTGTCGCAGGCGACCGGGATGCAGGACCCATTGCCTTTGCACAGTCCCTTGGTGGTGTCGCAATCTTGTCCGGCAGCGCAGTCGTTGCCGCAATGGAGGGTGCCGCCGCATTGGTCGCCGACGTCGCCGCAGTAGCTGAAGGGCGTTCCATTCGCGCACGAGGTGATCCTCTTGCAGGTCGGGTCTCCGACGCACAGATGATTTTTGCAGGTCCAGCCCGCCGGACAGGGCTGGCTGCAGTCGAGCGTGCCGCCACAGCCGTCGCCGACTTTTCCGTCGCAGTACTGGCCGCCGGTGGGATTGCAGGTGAGAGGCGTGCAGGGCGTCGGCATGCATTGGTTGTTCTTGCAGATCTCGCCGGCAATGCAGTCGCCGCAGACGCTGCTGCCGCCGCAACCATCGCCGATGGTGCCGCAGTACTTGCCCGACCCTGTGCCGCACGCGACGGGCACGCACGAGGCGCCGCCCTTGCACAAGTGATTCGTGCAGGTCCAACCAGGCGTCGTGCAGTCGCCGCAGGTGATCCCAGCGCCGCAGCCATCGCCGAGCAGGCCGCCGCAGTACTGCCCACCGAGGGGATTGCAAGTCGTTGCCACGCAGTCCCTGGGCACGCACTGGTTGTTTGTGCAGATTTGGTCGGCTGCGCAGACGCCGCAGTCCAGGGCATGGCCGCAGCCATCGCCGATGGAGCCGCAGTACTTGCTTGTTCCGCTTCCGCACGACTTCGCGGAACAGGTGCCCGGATCTGCGGTGCATAGGCCGCTCGTACACATCCATCCTGCCGGACAGGCGCCGCACGAAAGCTTGCCGCCTGCCCCATTCCCAATGTCCCCACAGTAGGTTCCGCCCGTCACCGAGCACGAGGTCAGCGTGCCGGCGTCAAGGTTGGGATCGGCGCTGCAGACGCCGCGAACGCAGTACAGCCCCGTGGGACAGACGCCGCAATTCAGACTTCCAGTGCATCCGTCGCCGATGAGCCCGCAGTACTGCCCGCCCGAGACTTTGCAGCTGGTAAGAGGCTGACACATGCCCGTGTCGACCCCTGTCGACGCGCCACCGTCGGGGAGAGAGACAAGCGGCGAATCGGGTAGTGCCCACGCGGTGTCGCGCTGGCCGGACGTCCCCGCCTCTCCCGAGGTTCCCGAGTCGTCGGGATGAACGCCCACCGAGCCAGCATTTTGGCAGCCAGAGCTGAGGGCGAGGGCGGTGAGGTACAGACCCGGCAGAAGAAGAAAGGAACTGCGCGATGGGATCGTCGACATGGATGTTCCCTCTGGCTTGCGGGAAACACTTCGCTTCCCGACCCCATTATACTCTTGGTGGATAATCCAAGCAGCAAATCCGCCACGAGATCTCGCCGCAGAGGCGGCGTCCACCCGCGGAGAGGCGTGCGCTGTTCCCGACCAATTCGGGCCGAATTCTGCTGGATGTAGGGCGAGGGAGGATGTGGGGACAAACGTGGGCAAGTCGGAAGCGAAGGCGGCGCAGGACAAGCTCACGTGCCAGTGGCGGGGCGGCCGAAGCGCCTGCGCGCCAGTTCTCCGCGACGGGGGACGAAAGTGCCGTCGGCCATTTCCCTGGCCACCACCTTCTGCATCAGCTTGTACATCTTGTGGGTTTGCGGCTCGTCCTTGTAGAACGTGTCCCACGCGTAGTGGTAGAGCTCAAGCAATCGGTCGGGGGTCATGTGGCGTGGCCGATAGACGACTTTGTCGGCGGTGTAGAGATCCCAGTCCGAGCTGAGAATGCGTCCTTCTTTCACCAGGTCGTCGCGCGTGCGCGTGTGAGGAAAGGGGGTCAGGACTGTAAACTCGGCCAGGTCCAGCTCCACTTCCAGCAGAAAATCCACCAATCGCTTGATGTCGTCTTCGGTCTGTTCGTCGAGGCCCAGCAGGATGGTCCCCTCGACGGCAATGCCGTAGGCGTGGTAGCGCTCGATGCGCTTACGGATGAAGTCGGACGTGTCGAACACGGCTTGGTAGACGTACCAGGCGCCTGCCTGAGCGGCGAGGTCGAGCACTTGGTCGTCATCCTCGATGGGGTGCGAGCACCACTTTTTCTTGAGCGGAATCATCTGTCGAAACAGTTCCAGCTCCCACTCTTTACTTTGTGCGAGGGAATTGTCGACGATGAAGAGACGGTTGTTCTCAATGCCCGCCAATTCTTCAATCACGCGGTCGAACGGCCGGGGACGGAAGTGCCGTCCACCGAGGTAGTTGACGGCGCAAGGGTAGCAATTGAAACGGCAGCCGCGCGAGGCGTGGAACAGGTCCACCATGCGCACGCCTTTGTAATTGTATAGCTCGCGCTGCAAAACTGACCGTTTGGCCGGACCCACGAGCTCAATCGGCGCGGGTTCGGTGAGGTAATCGTAGGTCGCCTTCAGTTTCCCGGCGCGCAGGTCGGCGAACACCTGTTCCATGCGGCCCTCCGCTTCGCCCAAGAAAACCGCGTCCGCATGCGCCCGGGTCTCTTCCGCGTGCAGCATGGTGGCGATGCCTCCAAAGATGACGGGCACGCCTCGGCGTCGATACTCGTCGGCAATGGCCCAGCCTCGCTTGACTTGGCTGGTGAGCATCATGGAGATCCCGACGCAATCGACAGCACCGTCGAAGTGCAACGTCTGGACGTTTTCGTCGATGAGCTCGACCTCTACGTCGGGCGGCAACGTCGCAGCGAACACGACCGGGCCGTGGGGCGGCAGGTGGAACTCGGTCTGTCCGGACAGCTTGGACCACTTGGGATAAATCAGGCGGAACTTCACAGCGCACTCCTACAAGGCAAGACGCAGTCCGGATAGTCGAAAACTTGGGATTGCAAGAACGCTAGCATGCGAAAGGCACCTCATCATTCGTGGTCGACCAATTGCATTTCCAATCGATAGCCGCCGACGCCAGGAACGCTCAGGATCACGACGGGATAGAAGCCGCCGGTCGGGGTGCCCACCAGAAAGACCTCGCGCGAAAGGTGCATGCGCGTGAACGTGCGAATCACCCGCGGCCCTTCGCGGTCAAGCTGCACGTCGGTGGCCTCGCCACGCTCCGGCGTCCAGCGACACACGGTTTCACCGGTGCTATACGTGCCAATCGCCGTGGGCGGGCCGGCCGGGGGCAAATACGCGTTGCCCACGTCGGCCATCAGGGAGGCCGCAAAGTCCGGGCGGTCGAGGGGGGAAACCGCGCGGTCGACGCGCAACTGGGGGACAAGCGGGTTGCGATTGTTCTGCAGGCCGTCGAACAGGGTCACGCCCTCGGGCGACAGCAGCATGGCGCGCAGACCCTCCGGGCCTGCCGCGGTCACGCCGACCAGCCCGCCATTGTTGCCGAAGGGTAGGGTGGCCAAGATGGTGTGGGTTGCGCGCCAGGGCTGGTGGGGATAGGCCTGTCGGCAGCGCTGAGCGACTGTCTGGGCGTCCTCGGCAATAGGCGACAAGGTCGGCAGGTGCGCGCAAGCGGCGCACAGAAGCAGAAGTGAAAGAAGGGTCGGCCGCAGCATCATCGCGGCGCTTCAAACCGCTGGTCTGGGATGTCAGCGTCGAAACGCGGGTTTTCGAACGCAATATGGGTGAAGCCCTCGCTTCCTTCGTGGATGTCGATGGCACTGACGGTGCCGGGCCGCTCGGCGAAAGTGATGTCGATGCGCGAAATGATCTTGGCCAACGACGGGTCGAGCGGCGCGAGCTCGACGTGGGCGGGGCGTCCCGGTTGGGCGGCGCGCAGCTCGGGCTTGAAGGTCTTGCTCGCACCGAAATTGCCGTCGAGCCACAGGTTGATTTCGCCGAGGACGATCTTCATCGCTTCGAGCTTTGCACTGGAATCCGCGAGCCAGGCGTCGCCGTGCTTGATCAGACGCCGCACGTTCGCGCCGCGTACGACCAGCAGGGTTTGCAGCGGGCTCAGGTATTCCCAACGCAGGTCGTTCGGGCGTCGGTATGCCATCACTCCACGCGAGACCAGAGGTTTGGTCAGAATCTTCAACGTCTTGGTCTGCACGAAGTTGGTTTCGATGGTCTTGACCGTGGCCGCGGCCTTGCGGATGCCTTCCCAGTCAGCGAACCAAGGGGCCGCCGTCGCAGAAGCGCCCCAAAACAGGGTCGCGCACAAAACCAGGACGCGTACAGCCATCGTCACACCATGCCTCCGTTGACGGAAATCACTTGCCCGGTGATGTACGAAGCGTCGTCAGAGCACAAGAAACGCACCACGCGGGCGACCTCCTCGGGCTTCCCGAATCGGGCCATCGGGATCATCTTTTTCACCATGTCGAACGGCAGATCCCGGGTCATGTCCGTCTCGACGATCCCCGGCGCGACCACGTTCACCCGAATGCCGATGCGGGCGACTTCCGAGGCCAGCGCGCGCGTCGCCCCCATGAGCCCGGCCTTGGCCGCCGCATAGTTGGCCTGGCCGCGGTTTCCGATCAATCCCGACACCGACGAGATGGTGACCACGCTGCCGGACTTCTGCGTGATCATCTTCTGGATCACGGGCTTGGTGACGTTGAAGAAGCCGCCGAGCGACGTGTCGGTCACCTTGTGCCAGTCCGAGCTTGGCATCATCGCAAACAGTCCGTCGGCGACGATGCCGGCGTTGTTCACCAAGGCGGCGATGCGCTCGTGTCTTGCCAAGAGGCTGGCCAACGCCGCACTGGCCGCGGCTTCATCGGCCACGTCGAACTGGCACAGCTCGCCGGTGCCGCCGCCAGCCTCGATCTGCGCCAGCGTCTGTCGGGCCGCCTCTTCGCTGCTCTTGTAGTTGATGGCCACGTGCATGCCATGGGCCGCCAGCTCGAGGGCGATCGCGCGGCCGATGCCGCGGCTGGCGCCCGTCACCAGCGCGAGCGGTGCTTTCTCGTCAGTGGCCGATGAGGCTGACGGTTCACTCATGGGGTTTCTCCTGGTTCTGCTGGGTTGTCGGGGCGAAAGGCCTGGATCGATCCGGTGAGCCAAACCGCACCCTTGTCATCCTGCACTTCTCCGTCAAAGGCCAGATACGACTGCACTCCGTGCGAGATGCGGACGGCGCACACAAGCTGGGTGCCGACGGGAATGGACGGGGCCGCGAAGGTTGCGCCCTGGATGCCGACCAGCAGGCCCCCTTTGCCAACGTTTTTGCCGTGCCGCTCCTTCCAGCCCTGCAGGACCGCCGCGGTTTGCGCGATGAGCTCGATCAACATCGACGTGCTCACCCGACCATCGTGTGCCGTTGGCCAAGAAGCGCGGACCGTGGAGACGCATTCGATCGACGAGTCGTCGATCGTGGCCACTCCTTCCACCAGGCGCATGGGCGGGCGATGCGGGATAAGGCGGTCGATGTCGATATCGTTNNCGCGGTTCCTTGGGCGATCCACGCTGGCGGCGGTGCTCCGGCGGCAAGAGGCGTCATGACCAGCCCGCCGATAGCGTCGCAAACGCGGCCTTCCTCGTCGGCAAGCCACAGGTCGAACACGAGCCGCCGCGGTAAGGTGCTGCGGGCGACAGCGGTGCAGCGACGTTTGCCGCGCGCAATCGGCGAAAACACCGCGCGTGCGGAAAATCCGGTCGGGTAGGCCACCATGCCGGCATAGCGCTGGCCCCACACGCACGCCAGGTGCATCGCGCTGTCGAGCAAGTACGGGCAGCCGGCGCGCGAGGGATTGGGATGGGGCGGGGAGGGCGACTCGACGGTTGCCCACGCGGCGCCGCGGGCCAGACGAAGCGTCCCGCGCAAATTACAGAAGTGCGGGCCGAACAGGATGAGCTCGCGGTAGACCCGCTCGGCGGAGACCTCGCAGTCGACGTCGGCTTCTGCGGGTGGGGGCGGCGCGGGCTGCGCCTCCTCGGTGCCGAAGCTGACCTCGGCGTGAATGCGCTGCCTTTGCATGCCCCCCGGCAGCTCGATTCGCGAGCTGAAGGTCGTCCGAACGCCGGCGCCCAAGGGGGCACTGCTCTCCAGAGCGACTTCGAACGTACAGCGCGGGATCTCGTCGACGGAAAGAAAGCGTGGAAAGCTGGCGTCGCGCATGGTCAGCGGTGTGTTCAAGCGGACGCCGCGTTCGTCCAGCACGTTCAGCAGGAGATTCAAGATTTCCACGGCGGGCACAATCGCCCTTCCGGAGATGGCGTGGTCAGCCACGTGCGATATCTCGGGCAGTCTGACAACGAACTTGGTGGGCAGCATGGCCGGGGCGCCCGCTTCATGTCGGAAAGCGCTGGTAGATGCCGACGGTGACCGGATCCACCGCCACCGGGCGGCCCTTCCTGCCCACGGCGCAGTGCCGGGTGAAGCCCTTGCACAAGACCAGCCCGGTCTCGGCGTGCGTAGCCAGGTAGTCGAAATCGACGTGCACGCCATGCAGGTCGCGAAAGCGGGTGTGGACGAAGATCGGGTCGTCGTAGTCCATGGGCCGGAAGAAATCGAGCCCAAGCTGGAAGATCGGATAGACGTAGCCGTCGGCTTCCACCTGCCTTAGGGGAAAGCCCGAGTCGCGCAGCAGGGTCGCGCGGCCGAGCTCGAAGAAGCGGAAGTAGTTGGCGTGGTACACGACACCGGTTCGGTCGGTGTCGGCGAACAGCACCCGATGGGAAACGCGATGCCAGACCAAGCCACCGACGACATCGCGCACGTAGCGCGGATCGCTATCGAGCGGCGTCGTCTTGAAGTCGGGTGCGCGCACAGTCAGACGCCTCGGAAGATCACGCAGCAGTTGGTGCCACCAAATCCGAACGAATTGGAAAGCACGAACTCGTGGGCATGCGCCCTGGCCGCGGTGACGAAGTCGGCCCCGGTCAGCTCGGGGTCGGGGACGTAGTTGAGAGTCGGCAGGACAAACTGGTTTTCCAGCGCCATGAGCGACAGGACCGCCTCGACCGCCGCCGCTGCGCCGAGGGAATGCCCGACCTGACTCTTGTTCGCGCTGATGGGGATCTTGGGCAGGCCGTCGCCGAACACTTCGCGCAGGCACGCCACTTCGACCGCGTCTCCGGTGGGCGTCGAGGTGCCGTGCGCGTTCACACTGCCGATGGCGTTCGCGTCGATGTCTGCGTCATCGAGCGCCTGGCGAATCGCCCGCGTGATGGTCGGCTGGTGGGGGCGCGTGAAGTGGTGAGCGTCCGACGTCCAGCCGATGCCAGCCACTTCCGCGATCGGTCTGAGGCCGTGGGCCTTCACCACTTCTTCGGCAGCCAGCACCACAGCAGCGGCACCTTCGGCCAGGACGAAGCCGCGGCGGTCGACGCTGAAGGGGCGCGAGGCTTGCCCCGGATCCCGCGCCGCTCGATCGGTGGGGCGCAGCTTGAAGCTGGCGTTCATGTTGGAAAAGCCCAGAACGATTTCCGGGACCAGCGGCATCTCCACCCCGCCAGCGATGGCGAAGTCGACGTCGCCGTCGCGCACCATGCGCGCGCCGAGCGCGATGGCGTGGTTGCCCGACGCGCACGCTCCTTGTGGGGAAAAGATCGGACCAGTGAAACCGAAGACCGTTCCGGCCTTGCCAGCCGGCACATTCGCGCACACGTTGGGCAGCAGAAAGGGGCTCACGCCGTTCGCGCCGATGCTCTGGTAGCGGACGAAGGCTTCGCGCAATGAATCGGACCCATTGATGGCAGAGCCCAGCAGGCACGCCGTTCTCGGTCCGATGGTATCGTCCATCGCCAAGCGGGCGTCGGCGAGCGCATCTTGGCAGATGGCCATGGTTTCCAGAACGTAGTCGGCGTTCCAGTTGTGCCGCTCTTTGGGCGTGTCGAATGGATAGCTCGCCCGGTCTCGTTCTGGGATCTCCCCAACGATCATGGGCGTGGTGAGCGAGCAGCGCGACAAGGGCGCGAGGCCGGCCTGGTTGGCAGCCGCCCGGCGCCAGGTCGACTCCGCGGTGGCGCCAAGGGCTGTCATGGCAGCTCGGCCGATGACAAACACGCGACGGTTTCTAGGTGATTTCATGCCCGCGCAACGCTCGATTGCACGCCGATTCTATTGCACGCCGAAGGTTCCCACTGCAAGACCCGCGTGCGGGGACGTTGACGTCCCGATCGGGTGCATGGTAGTCCCAAGGCCGTCTCTGGAAGCACGAAGATGGACCACAGTACTGCCTACAAGCTGATCGTCGAGTATCTTTCGCAGCGGTTCGGCGTCCCCCTGGAGAAGATCAAGCCCGAGTCGAAGATGTTCGATGACCTGGGCCTCGACAGCATTGATGCCCTGGACATGCTGGCGTTGCTCGACAAGCAGTACCGCATCAAGGTCAATGAGGAGCAGGCGCGTCGGATTCGGACGGTCGAGGACGCTGTCCAGTACGTCCTGGCGAACTTGCCCGAGAACGCGCCCTTGCCCTGATGTCGCGCCTTCGACCGACGCTTGAGTTCCGCCAGGGCGATGCGCTGGCGGCACACGTCGTGGCGTCGGCGGACGCAATTTGGTTCCACGGCCATTTCCCTGGATCGCCCATCCTGCCCGGCATTGCGATGTTGGCGCTGGTCGAGGATTCCATCGCTCGATTTTGGGCGGACGCCGACCATCCCGCAGTCGAGATTCGCGCCTTTCATCGCGTTCGTTTTCGGCAGATGGTCGTGCCGGGAACCAACCTGCGCATCCGGGTGCGCCAGACGCGGCCGGACAGGTTTCGCTTCACGGTCGAGGCCGGCGGTCTTCCCGCCGGCACGGGTGAATGCATCACGGCGGTCGCTTCGCAGGCACCCCCCGAGCGGCCTTCGATCGCGGCCCTTCTTCCCACGGATGCCGCACGGCTTGACGCCAAGTTCTGTTCCGATGGCACCACCGTGGCGGCGATTGCGAACCGCGCCGGTCAGCTTTTTCGGTTGGGGACGGCGAAAGCTCCGCCCGAGGTCTGTGTAGCTTCGGAAGACAGGGTCGAGGTTGCCGCCGCGGTGATGGCCGCACTTTCTGGCGGTGCGCGGGTACTCTTTCCGCCCGCGCTGACCGTCCCAGCGATGCTGGCCACCCACCGCTTGCGAGGTTTTTCGCACTGGCTCGGCCCCGATGCGTGGCGGTCGCAACTCCCGCCGGAATTTCCGGCCAAGCCAGTCGATTTCGCCGCGACCCCGGCATCGTCCGATGGGATCGGGCTTTCTGCCACCGACGAGCCTTGCATCTTTTTGCACACCGGCGGGACGACGGGAATGCCGCGACGTTGGACGAAGACCCGGCGCAACCTCCTCGAAGAGATTGCGGTTCACATGCGTGGCCTCGAGGTCGGTCCCGAGGACCACATCTTGGCGACCGTGCCGCCCCACCATATCTACGGCCTGCTGTTCTCCGTTCTGCTGCCGCTTTGCTCGGGCGCCACGGTCGAGCGCTTCTCGCCCTTCTTTCCGCAGGAGATCGCCGACCGGATCGCGCGCACCTCGGCGACCATCCTGGTCAGTACCCCGGCCCACCTGAAGGCGCTCGCCAAGGCGATGACGGGTCCCCATCGCTTGCGTCTGGTGCTGTCGTCGGGCGCGCCGCTGTCCGCCGCCGACGCCCAGAGCTTTTTCGCCAGCACTGGGCTGTGGCCGCTCGAAGTCTATGGTTCGACCGAGACCGGCGGCATCGCCATTCGTCGCCAGGATGTCGCCGATCCGTCCTGGCAGCCTCTGCCGGGCGTGGCCTGCCGCCTCCACGGCGAAGTCTTGGTCGTGCGCTCGGTTTTCATCTCGGGCGACGTGCCGTTCGATGACGACGGATTCTTCGAAACCGCCGATCTCGCGGCCTTGTGCCCCGATGGCAGTTTTGCCTTGGCCGGTCGCGCTGACGGCGTGGTCAAGGTGGGCGGCAAGCGCGTGCTGCTGTCGGAAATCGAGAAGGCCATCATGGGGCTTGCCCAGGTCACGGATGCCGTGGTGCTGGCGCTGCCGTCGGATTCTGGCCGCGGCCAGGAGATCGTGGCCCTGGTGGCGTCGCCCCGACCTGCCGAGGCGGTTCTTCGTGAGTTGCGCGACCTTCTGCCATCGCCTTCCTGGCCACGCCGTTTGCGCACCGTCGAGGCAATTCCGATTACTCCGTCGGGAAAGCGGGATCGGGCGCTGATTCTGCCCCTGCTTGAAGGTCCCGCGGTCGACGGGACGGGCGGGTAGAAGGGGAAACGCGGATGCCCATTCTCGCTTCCGGCGGGCACTCCCTTCGTCGCTGGCTACGGCAAAGGCCGCTGGTTCGGCGCGCGCTCGAAACTCCGCCAGATCCGCTGTTTCGGCAGCGTCCATCGGCGCGAATCGTGGTCGGATTGGTGCTGCTCGCTGCGAGCTATCTTCTCGGTTGGCCCGCCATCGCCGCCTTGGCGGCTTTGGCCGCGTGGTCGGGGCAGCCCAAGCTGCTCTTGGGCGGTCCCGTGGTGTACGGTTTTTCCTGGCTGGTCTTCGCCGTCGGCCTGGCCCTGATTGGCAGCAAGTCGGCGAGCGCCGGCCGCGCCCTCGGGTTGACTCTGGTACGCAAGCTGGCGGAGCGCTTTCTGGAAAAATAGTCCGCTTCCGACCGTCGAGAAAGCACCGATGCCTGTCAGATCCTCAACAGTCCGCCGGCAGAAACCGAGCCTGTGTGCGGAGAATGTCCCGAGAGACCTCGCAGGTCGGAGGTGGATAGCCTGGCAGAGAAATTGCTAGGTCAGGTTACAATGCAGTCACCTAGGAAAGGGATGATCTCATGAAAACTTGCTGGGCATTGCTCTCGACCGTCGCTATTTGCTCGTTTTCGGCCGTGAATGCGCAGGCCGCATCGGTCGCCATCATGCCGGTTCGTGGGGTCAATCTCTCCGAAGGTCAGTGCGATGCGATCGGCTTGTTCTTTTCAAACGCCTTCGCCCGCGACGCGCATGTCGCGGTTTCGTCACCCGCTGAAACCAAGCCGGTGTGGGAGCAGGTGCGAACGTCGGTTGCCGTCGCCGAGCGCCTCGGCGCATCCCAGTACGTCGAATTGACCGCCATCCGCCTCTCATCCAAGGTCACGCTGGCGGGAATTCTGTACGCATCCGACGGCAAGGAGCTCTTCCGTGCCGAGACCTCCGCTGCTTCGCTCGACCAGACGGATGCGGTTAGCGCTCGACTGGCCCGCGCGCTGGTTTGGCGCCAGCCGGTACCGCCTCAGCTGTACGCTTCGCCGCCGTCGGTGGAGAACGTTCCCGAGGCTCGGCCCGTCATCGAGGCTCCGGCAATGCCGGAGACCCCGCCCGACCCGACCGTTTCTCGCAACATGTTCGGCCCCAAAGGTGGTCTCCTGTTCCCGGTCGCATCTGGGCGTTCGTTCTCGCCGCAAATCGGCTTTCAATTCGACGCACGGATCGGCCCGCGCGCGCATTTTTTGGAGGTAGGCGCCGGCATTGGCGTCCCGCTCCAGGATCAATACGCGAGCAATGGCGACCTTCGCGTTACGAATTTCTTCGTAGAGCTAGGCGGCAGCGCCTACCTGAACGAAGGAAGCGTGGGGCTCTACGTCGGCGGAGGCATCACGCCGGGCATTTGCGAGACCGAGTACTACAGCCCCGACTACTACAACAACTACAGCAGCAGCTCTAGTCAGAAGTCCGGGGCCATGGTCCCGGTGTACGGGCAGCTCGGCATCAACTTCACCCGTGACATCCGCACCCGAATCTACACCGAGCTGCGGATCTCGCAGCACCTGCTCGGCTTGACCGATCCGAGGGACGGCGCAACCTACCATCCAACCGTGTTGGCCTTGCAGATGGGGCTCGGTTGGTGATGAACTACTCCACAACAATGGGAAGGGCTTGGCCAATGACGTTCAAGTGGTACCTCTTAGCAATTGCCCCACTCACAGCCATTTTTTCGGCCAACGCCGAAGCGGCCGTAGTGGCCGTGATGCCGGTTCAGGGCGTGAACTTGTCGCAAGGGCAGTGCGACGCCATCGGGCTTCTTTTCACCAACGCATTTGCCCGCGAGACCAACGTGGCCGTCGCCTCGCCCTTGGAGACCAGGCCGCTGCTCGCGCACGGCAAGACGGCGCAGGCAGCGGCCGCGCAGCTCGGGGCTGCCGAGTTCGTTGACCTGCACGCTGTCCAACTGGAAAACCGTGTGACCCTGGCGGGCATTCGTTACGGCAAGGATGGCAACGAGGTCTTCCGGTCGGAAACCGAGGCTTCCTCGCTCGACGATATGGAAGTGGCCGCGGCCAGGCTGGCGCGGTCGTTGGCGTGGCGGCAGCCGATTGCTTTCGCGCCCACGGTTGCGCCCTTTCAGCCGCTGACTGCCGACACGTCGCCGATCGCGCCGAAATCGTATCCCAAGGCGTTCGGGATCAAGACTGCGATGATCTTTCCCCGGTCCTGGTCGTCGAGTCGGACGTACTCGCCGATGATGTCGCTGCAATTCGACGGCCGCATCGGAAGCCGCGACTCCTTTATCGAGATCGGCGCCGGGGCAGCTATTCCCACCAGCTCTTCGTCAGGGTCAAGTGAAATCCAGATGGGCGGCATCTTCGCGGAGCTCGGCGGCAGCTTCTATCTGTCCGACGGCAGCATCGCGCCCTATCTGGGCGGCGGCGTCTCCCCTCGATTGTGGTTCGCCAGCCAGAATATCAACAGCGGAGCGACCTGCACGGTATTTGGCCAGGCCGGACTCACTTTCACGCGCGATTCGCGTGCTCGGCTGTATGCGGAGCTGCGTTTTTCCCAATTTGTGCTCGGCTTGAGCGAGAGCCAGTCCAGCTACTACTCGTCCAGCGGGACCTATTCGTCCGGCGGTGGAACCCTCTACCCGATGGAGCTGTCGCTGCAGCTCGGAATCGGTTGGTAGACACTTCAGCGTCGCAATCGTCGCAAAGAGTCGATAGGGTAGGGGCGATGAGGCTGCGTGTCGCTCTGCCGGTTTGCTCAGCGCTGCTGGGCTTGCTCTGGTGCACACAGGGCTGTCGTACGGCGGCTGCACCTGCACCAGAGCCGATCCCGCTTGGAGCCGAGCCGATGCCCATGCCAGTTGCCGCGTCGGACGTCCAGCCGGGCTTTCCTGCGCCCCTCGTAGCGCCGGACGTTCCACCGGGCTTTGTCGCGGAATGGACGGAAGCGCCCGTGTTCGGGGGGCGAGTGTTCGCCCTCGAGGGCGGGCGACCCGACGGGCCAGTCGTGGTCTTGGTCCACGGGCTGGGTGACAACGGTTCGCGCGATTTCTATCCAGTGTTGCCGTCGCTGGCAGGCGGCTATCATGTGATCAGCTTCGACCTGCCGGGTTTTGGCCGCTCGACCCACGGCACCCTGCTGTATTCGCCCGCGCGCTATGCGGAGTTCATCCACGCCCTGGTCAGGCAGCGCTTCGCCGGGCCTTTCAACCTGGTCGGGCATTCGATGGGCGGTGCGATTTCGCTCATGGTCGCGGCTCGTTTCCCTGCCGACGTTCAGCGTCTGTTCCTCATCGATGCGGCCGGCTTTCTGCACCGCAAGTCCTACGTGAATTTCGCGGTGTCGGCCGGGCTCGACAATATCCTCGGGATCTGGAGCGGTCCTGGCAAAGAGCTTCTGAACAGCGCGCTGCAAGCCGCCGCGCTGGCCATCGGTCCGTTGCCGCCCACACCAGAGCCAGACTTCTTGCTCAAGAACGACTGGCTTCGTTCCTCGGTGCTGGGGACGCCGACGCGGATTGCTGCGCTGGCGACCATGCTCGAGAATTTCGCGCCGGTCATCGCGGACGTGAAGGCCCCGACCTGGATTCTGTGGGGGCGCCACGACAGCATTGCGTCCCTACGCACCGCCAGAGTGCTTGCGCTGCGGTTGCCGCTCGCCCGGCTGCAGGTACTGGAATCGTCCGGACACGATCCGATGGCCTCCGAGCCCGCTGCCGTCTCGCGCTTCTTGCTGGACGGGTTGGCGTCCGCCCCGGTGCCGATGGCAAGGCCGGCGCAGCCACCCTTGTCGGCGTCAGCGCGGCCCGGTCGATGCGACGGCCAAAGCGGCATGCGATTCCAGGGGGACTACACCGAAATCGAGATCTCCGGCTGCCAGGATGTCCAACTCGACGGGGTTCGTGCGGGTCCCATCCGAATTCGGAATTCGTTCGTCACGATGCAGGACACGCACATCGGCACCGCCGCGGTCGCGCTCGACGTGAAGGACTCGCGGGTGGAGATCACGGCCAGCGATCTTTTCGGCGACGTCGCGCTCGAGGCCAACGGCGCGGACCTCGACTTGGCTGGCGTCGCCCTGCAAGGCAAACGCGTGAGCGTGCACGTCGCGGGCTCCTCGCGTTTGATCTTTTCGATAAGCCGCGTCGACAGTCCAATCGCCCATCGCTTCCTGCACGAGATGCTGGAGCTCGACCCCGGCGCAGAGCTTTAGCAGCCGCTGCAAGCAACTCTCCTCTGCTGCGGTCGGATCGAGTAGGCTCCGGGGCATGCGGACATCCCAGTGGGTGAGAATCTTGGCGAGTTGCCCGTTGGCGCTGATGGCGCTTGGGGCTGCACTGGCGCGGGCAGGGGACAGCGACCCGGCGCGAGCTCGGCTTTCGGCCGGGCTGCTCGACGAGATGATGCAGGGGCTGTTGCCAACCCTGATCCGGCTGCCGCCGCAGGTGGGCGAGCCGTCGGCTGACAACCGACCGACGTTGGCGACCTTGACCGAGATCAGGTACTGCGGAGCGGGTGACAAGGGCGCAGGACGGTTTCGGGCGCTGCTTCGGCTGGAGGGCTCGGCCGGACCTGTGGTGTCGCTGCTCGGAAAGAACGGCTGCCAGGGTGGACTTGCCGAGGTGGCCAAGCGAGTCGGCGACGGAAACGAGGAAGCGGGGATCTCCATCGCGGATCTGGAGGCCACCTGGAAGCCGTGGGAGGTGCGGCTGGTGGTCGTGCGTGCCGAGGGGACGACGAAGATATCGAAGGCGCGGCTTGCGGCCGCGCTCGAAAGACGGCGCGAGTTTCTCGTAGTCCCGACGGGGGACACACGCATCCAGACGGAATCGGGGCCGCTCGCCCTGTATGCGGTGCCGTCGTTCCTGCCGGGCGTGGTCGAAATTGCGGTTGTCCTGGGCGGAAGCGGCGCGCCTGGCTCGCCGGAAAAACTTGTTGTGAATGGCCGCGGGCCCGGCCTATCGGGCGAGGCCAACGTCGTGGCCGAGGTGCCGCTTTCGTTCGCCAACCAGTTGCTGCGGCGTCTGACCTGGAGCCAGCCGTTGACCATCCCCGTCAACCAGGACGAGGTGGAGCTGCGGAACGTGTCGATCGCTGGCGAGGGGGCAGGCGAAGGCACGCGTCTTACGTTGACCGGAAATGCGACGCCGTCGTCGATTCGGGAGACCATGCGTTGGACGGTGGCGACGGGCGGTGACCCCATGAAGATTTCGTTCGTGCAGATCGCCGCGCAAATGGAAGACTGCTCCGGTCTTGGGACCATGGGTGCAGTTGGCTGCAACGTCCGCAACGGCGCCCGGGGTGCCGCCGCCGAGGGCTTCGCATCGTCGCTGACCCGGCGCTACCAGGGCCTTCTGGTTCACGAGCTTGCGAGCCCGCAGACGTTGCGCTTCAGCGTCGCTGGCGAGCGCTTCATCTTGAGTGGGGACCTGCTGCGGATGACCTTCGGTCCACGAGGCATCTCGGTGACAGCGAAGTTTGCCGTGCCTCAATAGTGGATGGACTAGGCCGAGCGGGGGGATAGGCCGGCTTCCTTCACGATGCGGGGGACGATCTCCTCCCAGGCCACGGCCATGATGTGGACACCGTGAACGCCAGCGATCGTGCGTAGTTGGCCGATTAGCTCGACGGCGAACTTGGCGCCGACCTCGCTGGCGTCGGGGGCTTTCTCCATTCGAAGCACCAGCTCTTCCGGAATTCGCAGGCCCGGAATGCCTGCACGCATTCGGCGAGCCATCTCCAGCGACTTGATGGGCAGCACGCTGGGGAGAATGTGCACCCTGTCGTGCAGGCCTTGTTTTCGCACTTCTTCCATCCATGCGCGGAAGCCTGCGATGTCGAACACCGCTTGGGTCTGGATGAAGTCGGCGCCCGCGGTGATCTTCTTCCTCAGTCCCAGAAGTGCGAGCCCCGTCGAATCGAGGGTAGGGTTCGTGACGGCGCCAATGTACATCGGCGCGTCGCCCGCGATGGCCAGTCCGTTCATCAGGCGGTGGTCGTCGCGCAGCCCCTTGACCAATTGCACGAGGTGGATCGGATCGATGTCGTAGACGCCCATCGACGTCGGGTGGTTCCCCAACTGTTGGTGGTCGCCGGCCAAGCAGAGCACGTTGCGAATTCCCAGCGCCGCTGCGCCGAGGACGTCGCTTTGCAGGGCCAGCCGATTGCGGTCGCGCAGGGCCAACTGCAAGACCGGCTCGGCGCCCGCCTGCTTGAGCAGCACGCACCCGGCCAGGCTGGACATCCGGACCATGGCGATTTGGTTGTCGGTGACGTTGACCGCGTCACACGAATCCTTGAGGAGCCCGCCCTTCTTGAGCATGACCTCGGCCTGGCTACCGCGCGGCGGCCCTGCCTCGGCGGTAACGGCGAATTGCCCGCTTGCGAGAACGCGTTCCAGCTTGCTACCTGACTTCACGAAATGAATTCCTTGTTGCCAAAATGTTCAGACCCGAAATGCGCGCCATGGTAGCGCCCGCGAGGCAAGAAGGTAAGGGCGAAGCCGGGGCGAACGGCAGATCGCAGTCCAGGCATGGCGGAGTATGCCAGCGCTACGATCCACGACCGACATGGGCCGCGAGGAATGGCTTTCTTGTGCCGCAGCGTGGCGTTTGCGTGATGAACGTGGGCGAGGCACCCAGGGATCACCCACAGCGGATCAGCGCAATCCGTGACCTGGCTGGCACGTGTTTGGGAACTTTTGGGTTTCGGCCCGTACTGAGACTCCGCAAAGGTTGCGGCACTATCGTCCAGTGGGCTTGGCTGGTGGCCTGGCAAGAGAGGGGGAGTACTGCATGGGTGCTTTCTTATCTGCCGGCCGGGCTGTTGACCTGGCGGGGGCCTTGGAAGACGAGTCCGTCGTTGACGGATGTTTTTCCTCTTCCGGGCGAGGCTCCCCGGGTGGACACCTCAGAAGCCTTTGGTCCATCACGGTCTTTACGTGTTCCTTCGAGAATTCCGACGCCCACTCCAACTCGTCCCATTTGGCCTGGACCTTGCTCTCTCCGCTGCCGCGGAATTCGAGCTCGGATCTGTACCAGGTCAGTTTCATCCCGGAATATTCGCCATCTCCCGCGTGTCCCTTGGTCATTGTGCCGGGATGACGGTATCCAATAACGTCAAAACCGACGATCGTGCAGCGGGGCCAAATATCGGACAGTGCCATGAGCAGGTCCGTTCCCCCTATCCCTTGCCCAGCCATGCACCCTAGCAAGATGATGGTTGAGCCGAAGGGCTTGGTGTACCGGCCAACACGACGCAAGGTGGGGGCTGCCGCCTCGACAGGCTCGGCTTTCGCGTGAGGCTTGGCAACTACTGGGAAGTACTGCTTGCCATTGGCGTACCATTCGCCGCCCTGGTCCCCATGGGTCATGAACGCCAGACGTGAGATC
>PMLH01000490.1 GCA_003159055.1 Myxococcales bacterium | reverse complement strand
TCTACTTCAACGGGCCGGGCTCGGACGAGTCCTATGTCAAGGACACCTACAACAATGATGTGCGCACCGAAGGCATGGGGTACGGCCTAGTGATCGCGGTCCAGACCGACCATCAGACCGAGTTCGACCGTATGTGGACCTGGGTAAGGAATCACATGGCGTCCGGTTGCTCGTCCTCGGGATGCACCGGCAAAGAGATCGCGTGGAAGTGCCCGACCTCGGGCTCGGGGTGCGCCGGCGGCGGAGCGCCGGACGGCGACGAGTACTTTGCAGCCGGCCTCGTTTTTGCGGCCAAGCGCTGGGGAAATACGTCCGGGAAGTACAACTACGCGACCGAAGCCCAGTGGGTGCTCGACTTGATCAGGACACAGGACTTCAACACAACCTACCACCTCGTGAAGTACTATTCGGGCAACGACAACGGCCAGACCGATGCTTCGTACGTCTTGCCTGCCTTCTACCAAACGTGGGCTTGTTTCGATACCGCCAACGCATCGTTCTGGAATAGTGCGGTGACAGCGTCGCGCAGCTACTTCAAGGCCGGGGCAGACGCGAACGGCCAATTTGGCGACCAGAGCGCCTACGATGGTAGCAAGCAGGTGAGCACGGGGGTTGACAAGATCCGCGCCGTCGCCAACATCATGATGGATTGGAATTTCTTCGCCGCCGACTCCTGGCAGAAGGACACCTACGCGCCCGAGTGCGCCGCACACGAGAAGAATGCCGGCGCCAATGCCGAGGGCTTCTGCGCTTCACTCTTAGCCTTCGGCTTGCCAGCGTCGTCCGGCAAGTCCTTCGCGGACAAGCTCTGGTCGGCGGCCATCCCGAGCAGTTACTGGGACGGCACGCTCTATATGCTCGCGTTGCTCCACGTGAGCGGCACGTTCCATCTCTGGTACTGATCACGAGAGCAGTCCACTTGCTCCACTGCCGTCTCCTAGTGCCGGACCAGGCTCAGGACTATTTCCAGAAGGATCAGCAGCACGACCGTCGCTTCCAGTAGAAACAGTCGCCGGTCGCGCGCGACATCGGTGATGACCTCCAGCGTGTCTTGCACGCTCTTCAACTTGAGCTCGAGCGATTGGTATCGGTCGACGAGGTCGAACTCGACGCGCAACTCCCGGTAGATGCGGTCGGCGCCGGCATCGTCCCAAATGGCGTCCGGCTTGTCGAGCAAGTGCAGGACCGACAGCACTTCGCTGCGCGCACCGACCGCGGCGCCGATGAACTTGAGCAGGTGGCGCGTGCGCATCGGCATGGTACCGGCCTTTTCCAGCTCGCCGCCCAGCTTGTCGGTCTCGACGAACATCTGGTCGACGATGCTCTCGTAGTAATCCATGGCCGCGCTTTGCGCGACGACGAGCGCCACCACGCTGGCCCTCTCGAACGACAGACTGTCGACCACCAGGACGCCGCCATCCATGTCGGGGCGCGCGTCGGGCAGCTCGCGCACGGTCAGCTCTTCGTTCAGCACCTGCGCCTTGGTCAGGCCCGGCCGAGCGGCACCCAGGCGCTTGAGCTCGGCCGCCCGGACCTCTGGCGCAACATCGAAGAAGACCACGGCGCCGAAGTGGTAGAAGAAGACCGTCCCTCCCGACGGCGGCTGGAACCACAGCTCGCGCATCGACCGTTTTGCTTCCGGGTAAGCCGCGGCCAGTTCCTTCAGGGGAAAATTCTCGACGAAGGCTGCGGCGAAAAACGTGTGGATAGGGCCGTGGGATGATTCAGGCATCGACGTAGGGCGACAGCAAGTGCAAGTGCAGGCAGACGATCTCCAGCATAGGATCAAAATCGTCGTGTTGGGGCAGCGAAATCCGGGGGGACAATGGTAAAGAAGCACCGTGGACTTCGACTTGACAGATGCCCAAAAGGCGCTCCGCGACAAGGCACGCAAGATTTCCCTGCGCGACCTCGCGCCCGCCGCTGGCGACATCGATCGAGAGCAGCGCTTCCCGCAAGACTCCATCAAGCGGTTGGCCGAGCTGGGAATGCTCGGCATTACGGTTCCCAAAGCTTGGGGTGGCGTCGGCGCCGACCATCTGGGTTGCACGCTGGTGATCGAGGAGCTGGCCAGTGCGTGTGCTTCGACCGCTCTCATCGTCAGCATGCAGAACCTGCTGGTGTGCGAGCCCATCGTGCGCCTCGGCTCCGATGAGCAGAAGCGGCTTTGGCTGCCCGCTCTGGCAGCCGGGGCGAAAATCGGTTGTTTCGCCTTCAGCGAGGCGGATGGCGCCAGCACGGCCGGCGGCATGACCACCAAGGCTCGTCGCGAAGGCGACGGCTGGGTCTTGCAGGGAGCGAAGTCGTACGTGACCGCGGGCACCGTCGCGCAATGCGCGCTGGTTTTCGCGGCCACTTCGTCGGGCGCGAGCCATTCACTGTCAGCGTTCTTGGTTCCGACCGACACACCAGGGGTCAGCTTCGGAACGCCCTACAGCAAGCTGGGACTGCGCGGTGCCGTGGCCGCATCCATGACCATGGACAAAGTGAAGCTTCCTTCAAGCGCACTCTTGGGTGTGGAGGGGCGGGGCCACGAGGTGTTGCAGGTCGCCCTCGATGGCAGCCGCATTGGCGCGGCCGCCCTCGGCGTGGGAATCGCTCGCGCTGCTTTTGCCGCCGCGACCAAGTACGCGGTCTCTCGCCAAAGCAATGGTCAGCCAATCGCCGAACACCAGACCATCCAATTCGCGCTGGCAGAGATGTCGACGCATATCGACGCCGCGCGCCTG
>PMLH01000245.1 GCA_003159055.1 Myxococcales bacterium | reverse complement strand
GACGAGAAGCCGCTGGATTGTCCGAGCAGCCACGTCCCCCACTTTGGCATCAGCCCACGTGTCGCCGCTAAGAACAAGTGGGCAAGGATCGAAGCGCTGCTGCGCAACCGCGTTTTCGGCGAGCGGTATCGAGCTGCATTCAAGGCTCACATCGCCGGGCTGGCAAACGTGGTGTTTCCATTCGGGACCTACTGGATGCGCAAGTTCGGCAAGGTCGCCTGCGAAGTCGCCGAGGCCGGCGAAGCGGCGGTCTGCGGTCGGTCTGCGGATCCTGTTCCGGCATAGCTACATTCCGGGAACACGAAGGACTTCCAGCCGTTGACCCCGGGGCAGACCTCTGCCTCGTGCTACAGGCCTGGGATCGGCGGCCCTCTGTGAAGGTTCGGACAGTATCGGCCAATCGACAAGTTTTCTTCCTCGCACGCTCCGACATGGCATCAAGCCCGCGTTGTCTTGAGCCACTTCAACGGCGTCTGGTTTCGCGACCGCACGGAGGCCGCAAAGTACCGTCGGAGAGGGATAGAAGCTCCGCGCTTACGTTATGAACCGATGCCAATCGGCGTCCCTCCGGCGGCACCGCGCGTACCGCGCACTGAACACGCGCACTCGCTCACGCTCCCCGCCAGCCGGCCCTTGGGGCGGCTGGCCGCCCCTCTGTGCCCTCCTCCCCTCTGCGCTCTCTCCTACTCGGCTTGTCCGAGTCTCCGCTTTTCTTGCACGCGCGCGATGGCTTGCTTGGCGGACCCACCTCGGACGTCGCTGCCGGACGCCCATTGCGCGAGCAGCTCTTCGCACGCAGCCCGGACATCGGGATTCTTATCGTAGACCGCGAAGTGCTGAAGGATCGAGGCGGATTCGGGCTCGCCGATCGCGGCCAGGGCGGAGACCAGGTTGACCTTGCCGCGCGGCGAGGCGGTGTGCATGGCGGTTTCGATCTGCGGGACCGCGCGGCGGCCGATCTTGGCAAGGCGTGCGAGGGCAGGGCCGGGCAGGCTGTCGCTCTTTTTCGTCAACACGTCAATGTTTGCGCCAATGTCGCGATACGACCGGTCGTCACAGCCGCACGCGAAGGTTATCGCCACCAAGACAAATAGAACTAGGCGTCGCACGTCTCTTGCTCCTCTTCATTGCTCGTCGCCTTGCGGGCGTGGCGCTGCAGACTCTTGGTGATGGGGGCGTCGGGCGACTCCGAAACGTTTCGACCGTGGCTGGCTTCACGCTCTGCCAGTCGCGCGAAGAACGCCTCACCAAGGTCGACCACAGCGTTTGGATCCATTTCTGCAAAGGCGCCGTTGCGCAACTCCGCCCCGCTGTGAAGGCCGCGCGAGTACCAGGCCAAGGTCTTGCGCAATTCGTGCACCCGCATTTTGGGCACCGCGTATTCGATCACCAAATCGGCATGGCGGCGCCAGACGGTTCGGCGCTCCGCCACACCGGGTGGATCGGGAATCGGTCTGCCCTCTTCGATGGCGAGAACGTCGCGGAACAGCCAGGGATTGCCTCGACAGCCGCGTCCAATCATGACGGCGTCGCAGCCGGTCTCGCGCTTCATGTCCAAGTAGTCGGCCACCGAATCGACGTCGCCGTTGCCGACGACGGGAATCCTTCGGGGCAGGGCCGCGCGCACCTCGGCGATGGGCTGCAAGCTGACCACGCCCGAAAATCCCTGTGCGCGCGTGCGACCGTGCACGGTCACCAGCGCCGCGCCGGCCTCGACCATTCTGCGTGCGAAACCGGAAGCGTTGAGCGACAGGTCGTCCCAGCCGGAACGGTGCTTGACCGTGACCGGGATGGAAGAAGGCAGGGCCGCGCGAACCGCAGCGACGATTTGCGCCGCCAGCGCGGGCTCGCGCATCAGCGCGGATCCGCACATACCCGCGGTCACCTTGCGCGCAGGGCAGCCCATGTTGATGTCGACGATGCTGGCGCCGACGTCGACGGCCATGGCCGCCGCACGCGCCATCACCTCGGGCTCGCGACCGAAGACCTGCACCGCGAATCGCCTGCCAGCAAGGCTCGCCCACATGCGCGTTGTCGCCTTGACCGCCCCGCGCGTGAGCGCCTGCGCGGAGAGAAACTCGGTGTAGGTCAGGGCCGCGCCGTGCTCTTCACAGATGGTACGAAACGCCAGATCGGTCACAGCTTCCATTGGCGCAAGCAGCGCCCCTGGGCCGATGTCGATATCGCCGATTCGCATGCAGGCGAACCATAGCATGCGCAACTTCGCTGGGATGCTCTATGCTATCCGGGCTTTTGCCATGCGAACCATAGGACTTTTGATCGCGAGCAATGTCTTCATGACCGTGGCTTGGTACGGCCACCTTCGCTTCAAGGGCGTCGCTCTGTGGAAGGTCGTGCTGGTGAGCTGGGGCATCGCCTTCTTCGAATACTGTCTACAAGTCCCTGCCAATCGCTGGGGCTACGGGCAGTTCACGGCCTACCAGCTGAAGATCGTGCAGGAGGTTATCACCCTCATCGTGTTCGTTACTTTTTCTGCTATCTATCTCGGCGAGGGGCCGCGCTGGAATACCCTGGTTGCTTTCGTGTTGATTCTGGCGGCGGTCGGTTTCGCATTTATTCCTCGCACAACGTGAGCTTAGTGGCAGAATGCCCGGCGCGTCGCAAAATGCGACCCAAGGCAGCTTGAAACGAGCGCGAAACCGGATGATAGGTTAAGGTGAGGCACCCATGGGGTCAGGCAAGTCTATCGAGGACAAGGTACTAGGTAGTGCCGCCGCGGCACTGGGAATCAAACACGTCGACGAGCTGGCCAGGATCGACCGCAAGAGTCTGGCGAACTACACGCAAAGGCAGCTCTTCGAGTGCGCCAAGCGCCTGCAGATCAAGGGCGTTTCCAAGCTAAGCAAGGATGATCTGGCTGGCGTTGTCGCGACCCAGCTCCTTGCCTACCGTGAACCGGCCGAGGACCAGAAGGCGGCCCCGGCTGACAAGTCCGCCAGCGCCGCTCAGACGGCGGGTGAGGCCGGACTGGCCAGTGCAGCCGGCAGCGTGGAAACCGCATGGTCGCACAAGTTCGAAATTCCCGACCACGGCAAGCAGGAATCGCCCGAGACCATTCCCTGGTCGTATGACTACGACCGGGTGACTGGCATGGCAGTGGATCCCGACCGCCTGTTCGTCTACTGGGAGGTCACCGACGACGCGCTCGACAAGGCGCGGGCCGGTCTCGGCGGTGGCGGCAAGAACGCGTGGCTGAACCTACGCGTCTACGACACCACCGATCGCATCTTCGACGGGACCAATGCTCACTCGTATTTCGATCATCGGGTCGAGCGCAGCGATCGCCACTGGTTCTTCCAAATCGGCAAGCCGTCGTCCTCGGCGTTCGTCGACATCGGCCTCAAGTCGAGCGAGGGTTTCTTCGTGAAGGTCGTGCGTTCGGGCCGCGTCGAGTTTCCGCGGCGAGAGCCGGCGCAGTGGGGCGAGCCGGAATGGCTGAGCGTCCGTTCCTTGATGGGACCCATCGAGCATGCCGGGCGCGGACCGCACGTGCGTCGGCAGGCGCCAGGCCTCGCGCCACCCGCGCCTGCGGCAGTCGTCGGACCCAGCCAGCGGCGGCACGTCGCCCTGCTGCCGTGGGAAGAAACCATCACGACCACCGAAGGCGGACACAAGGAGGTCGTCGAATGGGAGGAGCACTTTACCGACGGCACGACCGAGTACCATCGCGAGTCGACCTGGGAAAGCCCGGTCATGGTGTCGGCCTGGGAGGCGGGCCCCTTCAGCTTCCCGGTCAGCGCCCCTGAGCCGGTGCGCGAGGATTTTGTTGGACCCGCGCGGGTGTATCGCGTCGGCGGGCAAACCCACGTGGTGCACGGCCCGTGGCAGGTCGTGATCAAAGGTATCGGCGCCCACCAGGGGCGCTCGGTGGTCGCGCGCTGGGAAATCTACCGTTCCTGGATTGGCGAGGAGAAGGCAGAAATCGCAGGCGGCCAGATGAAGGAGGTCGCAATGCCCGGCAGCTCGGAAAAGCTGATGGTGGGTGCCAGCGAGAAGCGTTGGCGCTACGCCAGCGAAATGCGGCTGGGCGGCGCCTCGGAAATCTTCTTCCTCGGCGCCAGCGAGTACCGGGCCAAGGGCGCCAGCGAACGGTTCTTCATGGGCGCAAGCCAATTCAAGATGCGCGGCGCGAGCGAAAAGCGGTTCCTCGGTGGCAGCGAGGTGCGCATGCGCGGC
>PMLH01000583.1 GCA_003159055.1 Myxococcales bacterium | reverse complement strand
CCGTGTTGCCGTCGTCGCAGCCCTCGTTGCGCTCGATGATGCCGTCGCCGCAGGTGCCGCCGCCGGGACGATCCAAGGCCGCATCCGGCGTCGTGAGCACGAAGCCACCACCGGCACCACTCGCCCCCGCTGGGCCATTGCCAGCCTTTCCGCCTCCACCGCCAGCCGATCCGCTCGCACCGCCTTGGTTGTCCGGACCGATGATCTGGGCACTGCTGCAACCGCCGACAGCTGCCAATGCAAGACCGAGCAGGGCGAAGCAGATTCTCGTTGCGTTGCCGCCCGACGAGCGGAATGTTGTTACTCTTCTCATGTCGAGGTACCTCACCTTGCTGGGAGAACGGACGCCTGGGCAAACTTGGGCGTGGCTGTCTGTTACGTAGTATAGCGAATCTGGCTGTCGAATGAGCAAAACACACACATCGACAGCTCTTTCCCCCGGATTTTGGGGTCTGGCCGCGGGCCTGCCACCGAAATTGCGACAGCCGAAGCCGTGACTTCAATAGATTGGGGACAGATGGAGGATGGACTGGTGCGGCCAAATTGTGAGCCGGGCCACAGCAAGCCAATTGCAGCCCCCGCCCGGGGATGCGGAGCTCTCCCCGTGCGGAAACTGCTAGCCTGGCGGGCATGGCAACCATCGCGGTCATTTCTGACACGCACGGCCTGCTGCGTCCGGAAGTGCTCGCGCGCCTCCCGGGGTGTGGCCGCATCATTCACGCCGGTGACCTCGACAACCGAGAGACGCTGCAACGGGTGATCAGCCTCGGCGATGTCACGGTGGTGCGAGGCAACTGCGACCACGGACCCTGGGCAAAGGCCCTGCCTGATTTCGAGCTGGTCAGAATGGAAGGTCAAACCATCTGTGTGGTTCACGCCTTGGAATCCCTGACCTTGGATCTGCGAGCCGCTGGCGTTTCCGCCGTTGTCTTCGGCCACACTCACGTGCCGCACAACGAATCGCGCGATGGAATCCTGTACTTCAATCCGGGCAGCGCCGGGCCGGCGCGCTACGGCAAGCCGATTGCGTTTGGCAGGCTGCACGTCGACGAGGGCAGTGTCCGCGGCGAGATCATCACGCTGCCATCTGCCGCTCGGCCACCATGGCCGCCTGGCCAATAGCTGGGCCGCCAGCGCTGCCGGCGGGGCTCCATGCCGGTAGCGTCGGAATCCCAGTCGGGATAGATTGCCCCGTTCATGACGTCGCCTGGCCCTTCGCATCTTCTTACGCAGCAGGAGAAGAACGCCCGCGCCTATGAGGAAGATGTCTACCCGCTCCTGGGCCAGAAGCTGGCGGATCTGCTGACCCACGGACTGTCTTTTCCCCCAGAGGCGCATGTCCTGCAGATTGGCTGCGGTTTGGGCACGACCACGACTGAGGTCTTGCATCGGCTCGACGCGGAAAGCCGGCTGATTGCGGTCGAAACGTCGCAGGCCTTCGTGGAACGCGCACGGGCCAATGTCGCGGCTGAGTATCTGGGCCGCCGCGTATTTTTTCGTGCACACGACCTGGTCAGCAAGCTTCCGTTTGCCGACGGCGCCTTCGACTGCACCTTGGCCAACGTGATGCTCGCCAAGCACCCGTCGCCTGCCGCGTTCGTGGCGGAGGTCGGCCGGGTCACCAAGCCCGGTGGAACCTTCCGGCTGGCCACGCTGCTGGTGGGAACGTGGCGCGAGTTTCTCGACGTCTACTCGGATGTTCTCGTGCGTCTGCGAAAGGACGAGATCGCCTCGGCGCTGCGGGTGTACACGAAGAGCTTCCCGGAGCCGGAAGCCCTCGCGAGGGAGCTGGAGTCCGCCGGATTCGCGAAGGTCGAGGTCGAAACCACGCACTGGGAGCTGGTGTTCCGAACGAGCAGAGAGTTTTTCTACGCCCCGGTCATCGAACGCGGACCGCTGGGACGCTGGAAGGCCATTGCCGGCAAGGGCCCCGAGATGCAGGACATCTTCCTCGCGGTAAAGCAAGCCATCGACACCTATTTCGGCGGCAGCGCCTTCAGCGTTGGCCTGGTCGGCGGCGTCTTCTCCGGCGTCAAGGCTTAAAGCCGGGCCTGCGAACCACCGATTGACGAAGCAACTTCGCTGCGTCCTGCGGCCGGCGATTGCGCCAGAGCTCCACCGACACCACGACCGCACCGTCGAGGTTCCTGCCAGCCAATCCCAGCGTCTGGCCGGCCGCAACGGCGGCCTTGGGCGCCACGCTCACGTCGCGCAAGCCGCTCACGATGCTGGTCAGGCCGTTTTCGTGCGTCGTCACCACGGCGAAGCCACCTTGCGGCAACAGCTCGATTCGCTTGACGACACCAGCGGCGACCGAGCGCACGGGGTCGTTCATGCGCGCCAGCAGATCTACGCTGTCGTGGCGAAGCTCGACCTTGGTGGGTCCGTCGCGGCGCACGCCAGGAACCGCGACCGGGGTGCCGCGTAGGGGCCGCGCAAGCTGAACCTGGCTGTCGCGCGCCCCGTCTTGCGACTCGGCCTTCTTCATCGCAGCCAGGGCCCGATCGATCAGGGTGGATTCCATTGTGGTCCGCTCAGCACGTACCCGGTCGAGCTCGCGGGTCAGGACTTGCGTCTCGTCGGAGCTTCGCCGCAAGGCAACCAGGGCCATGTCGAACGCTCTGGCGTCGTCGAGGCGGCTCTCCGGATTGGCGGAAAAACCCAGCTCACGGTGTCTTGCGATTCGGTAGGCCAGAAGCGCACGCTTGCGCGTGCCGGATTCCGCCATCTCCCGCTGCATGTCGAGGATTTTCTCACGGGCGCCCAGTTGCTCGAAGACCAGCGCTTCCTCCTCGGCCGTATCCGCGACAACCGCGCCGAAGGGGAAACAAACTAGCAGTAGCCATGCCCTACGCATGGTCGCCGACCTTGGGCAACGGCGTCGCAAAGAATCCAAGCCCAAGCCCGAGCAAGAATGCGACGCCCAGCCCGCCGACGATCTCGACTGCGCCCAAGAACGGCAGTGGCGTGGGAGCCACGATCCCGAGGCCTCGCTCCAGGCGCAAGAGCAACGGGCGCCAGGCAAGACCAAGCACCGCGCCGCCTGCGGCGCTGCCCAGCAAGGCCGCCGCCGCCATCCAGAGGCTGGTCGGCAGCCGCACGCCGGTGTCGGTTTCGCCCAGCTGCAAGAGAACTGCAGCCCGGGCTTCTCCCGCGCTTCGGCTGCGCACGAATACCGCAACCAGAATCAAGAGGGAACACAGCCCACACGCGACAAGCAGCGTGAATCCGAGGCGACGCCCGAGCTTCACCCAGCCGGCCAGGCGAGCGAGGCCGCTGGTCATAGCGTCGACTTGCTCGACGCCGGGAACGCCGCGCAGGCGTGTCGCCAAATCGGCAGCGCGCTCGGATAGATCGGCTGCCGGCGTCAGGCTGACCTCGATCGAGCGCGGAAAATAACCCGGTTCCAAGCCATCGAGAGATTTTGGTTCGGCGCCAAGCGAAGCCGAGACCGCCCGCAGCCGAGCCAACGCCTGCGCTGGCTCGACCGCTTTCACGCCGGCGATGGTCGGAACCCGGCGCAGAAGATCGGTCAGCCCCTGTACCATGTCTGGATCGGCGTCGTCCGACAGATAGACGATGACGTGAACGTTCTGTCCAACGAAGGCACCCCAACGGTCGACCGTGCGCACGCCGAGCCTGGCAACCCCGACCACGATGGCAAGCAGGCAAAAAGCCAGCACCGCGAAGACGACGATGCGTCGGTGAATGCTCGCCTGCTGCCGAACGCTGCGCAGAATCCAGTCGACTCTCAAACCGGTCCTCGGGTCGCTGGCGGCAAGGCTTCATCATCTTCGTCGACTTCCAGCGTGATGATCCGCCGCAGCCCGCCCGTGCTTTCGACCGGCTCGGGGGTGAAGGCAGGAACCAGCTCAATCGCTGGCGCACCCACGATGCGTCCCTGGGCCAGGTTGATCTTCCGGCCGCCCTGCTGCACGAGCCTATTGGCGAGGGACGCTTCCGCGGTTCCGCACAGAACGGCCGAGCCGGAATCGCGAATCGCCGACAGCGCCGACACGATTCTTTGCCGAGTTTCGTCGTCGGCCAACGCTGCCGGCTCGTCCACAACCACGAGCGGTGGTGGTCCGGCAATTGCGCGGGCCAAAGACACGAGCCGTTTTTGCCCCGACGAGAGTGCCCCGACGTTGCGAGTTGCAAGCTCGCCCGCTCCGACCAGCGCCAGTGCATCGCGTCCGGCACTTTCAGCGTCGCGCGGCGACTGGCCACGAACCGCAAGCGCCAGCATGACGTTGGCCAGGGCGGTCTCGTTCTGAAGAAGGAGAGAATCGGGTGAGGCGTAGCCGATGTTGCGACGAACGAACGGCAGCGAAGCCCGCTGCAAGGTCGAGATGTTTCGTCCAACAAACCAGACCGTGCCTCGATCGGGCAGGCGACGAACCGCCGCGATTCCGAGCAACGTCGACTTCCCCGAGGCCACGCCGCCCTCGACAACGATGAACTCGCTTCGCGCGACCCCCATCGTCACCGTGTCG
The DNA here is from genome assembly GCA_003159055.1 of Myxococcales bacterium. The sequence goes on along the minus strand of PMLH01000583.1, from coordinate 1,247 downwards.
AGCACAACCTGGCCGTCGCGCTCGCAGCCGACTGCTTCCAGCCAAATCACTCGGCGATCATAAGCGAGAAGGCCAGTTTCCGATATTTTCTGGCCTCACAAGCCCGCAATCTCGAACAGACCACTCACGTATGGTAACGTATCGTCAATCCGGCTTGTCCACAGGTCCGCCTGTCGTCCAAATGGCCGGGAGAGCACGCGATTTTTCCTGATATCCACAGCTGTGAATAACACAATATATAGTGTAGTGCCATGTGGCAGAACACTACCTATTGTGTTTTTAATTGACATGGCGGGCGTTTGGCGCGAGTTATTCTGGCAGCCGCGGCATGGGGACCGTCGTCTCTGCGTGCAGCGTGCGTTCATCAATCGGTACGGACATATAGGATTGTGGAGGAGGAGTAATAATGCTCGAAAAACATGACAATCGACGTCAACGTGGCACCAGGCCGAACGGAGTCGAATTCGAAATAAGTGAAGGCAGCACGACGAACGGCAAAGATCGAAAAGACGGGAAGGACGCAATGCGCGAAGCGGGCACGCAGCGGGCGCGGGGCCGGAAAGTGGTGGCGCCGGGGATGAAAATCGACCGTCTTTTCACACGCTCGGGAGACGACGGTTTCCGTGGCGTGGAATGGGATGTGCGAACCGCCAGCATCATCGGCGAGGGCGGCAAGGTCGTGTTTGAACAGCGCGACGTCGAGGTGCCGAAGTCGTGGAGCCAGACAGCGACCAACGTCGTGGTGCAAAAGTACTTCCGCGGCCAGCTCGGCACGGCAGGCCGGGAACGGTCGGTTCGCCAGCTCATCTCCCGCGTCGCCGACACCATCACCGGCTGGGGCATGAAGGACGGCTACTTCGCAGATCAGGAATCGGCCGACAACTACCGCGCCGAGCTTCGCCACCTGCTCGTCGAGCAGAAGATGTCGTTCAACTCGCCGGTTTGGTTCAACGTCGGCATCGAAGCCGAACCGCAGTGCTCGGCGTGTTTCATCAACCGGGTCGAGGACACCATGGAGTCGATCCTTGGTTTGGCCAAGACCGAGGGCATGCTGTTCAAGTACGGCTCGGGAACTGGTACCAACCTTTCGCCTCTGCGGTCGTCGAAGGAACTGCTGGTCGGCGGCGGCACCGCTTCTGGGCCGGTCAGCTTCATGAAGGGCTTCGATGCCTTTGCCGGCGTGATCAAGTCGGGCGGCAAGACGCGGCGAGCGGCCAAGATGGTGATCCTCAACATCGATCACCCCG
>PMLH01000536.1 GCA_003159055.1 Myxococcales bacterium | reverse complement strand
TCCGCGTTTTCAATTTGGACCTGCACGGAACGTTGACCGATACCGCGATCTTTTTCTGGAACGAGACCACCGACGTCGACCTGTGCAATCTTTCCATGGATGGCTTCAACATCTCGGTCAACATGTCTGGCGGCGACCAGCCCGACTTCGGCACGCCTGCCAACATCGTTCTGCGAAGCTCGCACATCACCAACAACAGCAACATCGGCTACATCGCCGTGTGCGACAACTGCGCGATCGAGGACAGTTACTTCGACAACAATGGCGTCCGCAATGCGACCACGCACTCGGTCTATTTTGCGTCGCAGGAATGGACCGTGAACGGAACCAACGTTGTGCACGAGACTACCGGTATGCGTTTCAGTCGCAACCAAATCCACCACAGCACCGTCCAGTGCAAGGGAGCACCCCTGGTGGTGCACGGTCGCCACAAGAACGTGGTGATCGAAAACAACACCGTCGACGCTGTCAGTTCCACGGATGCCTGTTGGGGACCTGGCGTCGGATGCGGTGCCTACGCCTACGGCTGCTGGTTCCGCAACACTGTCATTCGGGGCAACACCATCAAAGGCCTAGGAAACACGGGCAGCGAGAACGACAACTGCACCGGCTGCTTGATTGAGAACAATCTCGTTGTGATCGACAAAAGCGGCAACGGCATCACGCTGGGAGGGGAAAAGCCCCGCGCGTCGGGCGATTCTGGCTACTCACGTTCGGACGGCCAGCTCGACGACCCCACCAACAATACCGTGGTCCGCAACAATACCATCTACTTCACCGAGACTGCGACCTCGGGCAAAGGCATCTCGGTCTCGTCCGGGACCGGCCACACACTGGAAAACAACGCCATCTACTTCGTGGCCACCAAGGCCGGGACCTCCGACAACCTCTGCTACGGACTGCCGTCGAGCCCAGCGTCGGCCATGATCTCGGTCGACTACAACATCTGCGAGATTCCGTCGAATGCCCATTGGGCCAGCGCCCCTGGCTCAAGCGCAATGACCCTCGCCGCGTGGCAAGCCCTCAGCGGTTTGGACAACCACTCGAAGCTGACCGATCCGATGTTTTCAAATCCGCCGACCGATTTCACGCCGGCTGCAGGTTCACCCTTGCTGAATGCCGGAGATCCGGCCAACAGCCCCAGCACCGATCTGAACGGGAAGTTGCGGGATTCGCAGCCGGACATCGGCGCGATTGAGAGATGACCTTGCGGCTTGTGCATCGGGCGCCTTCGCGGCCGTTCGCCGCACTCCAGGTTGACAGTAACCAATCACCTGAGGCATGAAGGAACGCAGCCGGCTTGGGCTGACAGCGTTCGCTGTCCTCCAAGAAATTGGCTAAGGAGGCTAGGCCGGAATTCGCTGGATGATTCGACTCGTTCTTGTACTTATCGGCGATTCTTTCGCAACGCGTTTCGCGCGGAGGTCAACTCGCCAAGCCTGGCCTTGTCAACCTCGGGAAACTTCAGATCCAATGACGACAGGGTGTCGATGACCACCGAGGACACGACCATGCGGGCGAACCATTTGTTGTCGGCGGGAACCACGTACCAGGGCGCCTCGTCGGTTGCGGTGTGCTGGATGGTGTCTTCGTAGGCCTGCATGTACTCGTCCCACCGTTCGCGCTCGCTGGCATCGGCGGCGGAGAATTTCCAGTACTTGTCGGGATTTTCCAGGCGTTCAAGAAACCTGCGCTTCTGCTCCTTCCTGGAAAGGTTGAGGAAGAACTTGCGGACGACGATGCCGTTTCGGGACAAGTAGCGCTCGAAATGGCGGATGTCCTGAAAACGCTCTTTCCAAATGTCTTTCGTGACCAGTCTCGGCGGCAGCTTCTCTTTCGCGAGAAACTCGGGGTGAACCCGCACGACCAGGGTTTCCTCGTAGTAGGACCGATTGAAGATGCCGAGACGACCGCGTTCCGGCAGCCGCCGCATGCAACGCCATAGAAAATCGTGGTCTAAGTCCTCGGCGCTTGGCGCCTTGAAGGCGTGCACCTCGCAGCCTTGTGGGTTCACGCCGCTAAGCACGTGCTTGATGGTGCCGTCTTTCCCCGCCGCATCCATGGCCTGGAAGATGAGCAGCAGGCCCCACTGGTCCTGCGCATACAGTCTCTCCTGCAGATGCGAGATCGCCTCGACGCCCTGATGAATCGCCTGCGCCGCTTCGTCCTTCTCCTCCGCCTTGATACCGAGGGTATCGGCGGGGTCGAAATCCTTGAGCCGGAATCTGCTGCCGTCCTTCACGCAAAAAGCGGAGGCGTACTTCTTGGCATTCTTGAGTAGGTTCTTCATAGAGCTCCCCTCACCGTGGTGTGGCCTGATTGTAGCAGTCGGAAGGCTCTTGCGTCGGATCTGTGGCGCGCGGGCTCGATCGCCGCCTTACCGACGCCGCCGTGACATGCCGCGATCGATTTCGCGCTGGGCTTCGCGTTTCTTCACATCGTCACGCCGATCGAACTCCTGTTTTCCGTGCACCAGCGCCAGTTCCACTTTGACCCGTCCCATTTTCTCATAGAGCGACAGCGGCACCAACGTCAGCCCTTTCGCCTGCACCTTGCCCGCCAGGCGATCGATTTCGCTCTTGTGAAGCAGCAACTTGCGCCGCCGCCGCGGATCGTGATTGCGCGCGTGCGCGAAGGCGTACACGCCGATGTCCAGCTCGCACAACCAGGCCTCGCCTTTCTCAATCACGGCATAGGCATCGACCAGGACGACCTTGCCATCGCGAATCGATTTGACCTCCGAGCCGACCAGCGCCAGCCCGGCTTCGCAGACCTCGTCGATGGCATAGGTGTGGCGGGCCTTGCGGTTGCGCGCAAGCACCTGCTGCGCGTCCATACCCCCCTTCCGCCCACCTGCGCGCGCCACGATTCCGCCTCGGCGCGAGAACTAGCCCTTGTGATCGCCGGGATGCCGCATGCCTTCGCCGGCCAGGGCACGCCGAAGGTAGGTCGGCTTGTCGAATTCGCTCTCTTCGATCCCGAGATGAGCGGTGGCAAGCGACGGCGCCGGCGTGGGGACCGCGCGACGGGCGCTGCTGGTCACGCTCGCGGGAGCGATGGGCGAGGCCACGGCGGGACGGATCACCGGACGCTCGTACGTCGGCGCGGATGCCGAGGCCGAAGCGTGAGAAAAGACAGGTGCGGGCGTCAGAAGTGACGTTGGCGGCGGGTAGCGAAGTAGCTCGGGATCCTCGATCTCGACGTCGGTGTCGACAGCGTCGAACGGCTCGGACACCGGCGCCGCCGCGCTGGAAGCGACAGGCACCGTGGTGGGACCAGGCTCCGCGTACATCGTGGGAGCGGGCTGCGCGGAAAGCGCGATCGCGTTGCTGATCGCGACCCTGGCCACGCTGTGCCCTGCCCCACTGTGCATGGGCAAGGTCATCTGGTTCTCGGTCGATTTCTTCACCGTCGGGCGCCCACTGGTCGCCGACGTGGAGGTCTCGACCGCGACCCGGCTCTGGAACCCGGTCGCGATGACGGTAATGCGGACTTCCTCGGTCAGGTTCGGATCGATGACCGAACCGAAGATGATATTGGCGTCGGGGTCGGCCGCTTCATGGACCAAACTGCACGCCTCGTTGACCTCAGCGAGAGTCAGATCGGGTCCCCCAGTGATGTTCACCAGGATTCCGGTCGCGCCGTTGATAGAAACGTCTTCCAAGAGCGGCGATGTAATCGCCATCTGCGCAGCGTCGAGCGCGCGCTTTTCGCCCTTGCCGAAACCAGAGCCCATCAGCGCGCGGCCCATGCCGGTCATGATCGAACGGACGTCGGCGAAGTCGACGTTGATGAGGCCAGGAACCATCACCAGGTCGCTGATGCCGCGAACCGCGGTCAGGCACACGCTGTCGACCATGTTGAACGATTCACGCAGGGTCAGATTGCGACCCGCGAGATTGATCAGGCGATCATTGGGAATCACGATGAGTGCGTCGACCGACTTGGCCAGCTCGGCAATCCCCGAGGTGGCCTTCTTCTTGCGCTGAAGCCCCTCGAACATGAACGGCTTGGTGACGACGCCGACCGTCAGTGCGCCCATCTCGCGCGCGGCTCTGGCGATAACGGGGGCTGCACCAGTTCCGGTGCCGCCGCCCATGCCCGCGGTGACGAAAACCATGTCGGCGCCCCCCAGCACTTCGCCGATGCGTTGAGCATCCTCCAGTGCAGCGGCGCAGCCGATGTCGGGATTGGCTCCCGCACCCAAACCCTTGGTCAGGGTCTTGCCGATCTGAATCTTGGTCGGCGCCTGGTTGGTCTCCAGCACCTGGCAGTCGGTGTTGGCGGCCACGAAATCAACACCCTGGATGCCAGCCTCGATCATCGTGTTGACGGCATTACCGCCACCGCCGCCTACCCCCACGACCTTGATCTTGGGGCCCAGTATCGGTTCGTCGAATTCGAGCATGTGAATTCTCCCTAGTCTCCTTGGATCGCACGCCGCGATGAGGAGGACAAATTTTTTGCTGTTTTTTTTCGTGCCATCCGTTGGATTTTCACCGTCGGACCTCTCCCCTTCTAGCCCGCCAGTCTTCCGTGCGTCGGAGCCAGTCTGTTTGGTCATGTCCGTCGGCAATCCAGCTTTGGTGAACATTGCGGGCTAGAACGCGCTCGACAGCACCCGACGCAGGCGACCGAACATGCCGGGCCGCGTGGGCGGGATTGCGTTGCGCGCGCTCGCCGCCTGTTGGTTCGCCGCATACTGCACAAGCCCCACACCGGTGGCGAAGCTTGGCGACTTGACCACGTCGGCCAGACCACCCACGCCCTTGGGAACCCCGAGCCGCACCGGAATGCCCAGGGTGTCCTCGGCCAGCTCGGCCATGCCGGGCAGTTGCGTCGAGCCGCCGGTGATGACGGCGCCGGAGGCAAGCAGATCCTCACAGCCAAGGCGCACGATTTCCGCCTTCACGAACGAGAAGATCTCCTCGATGCGCGGCTGGATGATGTCGCGGCAGAGAAGCTGGCGTGATAGCACGCGCGGCGCACGGCCGCCCACCGACGCGACCTGGATGGTCTCGTCTTCGGCCACCATGCTGGCGAGAGCGCAGCCCCACTGGTGCTTGATCTTTTCCGCCTCGTGCGGTGGCGTACGCAGCCCGAATGCGATGTCAGAGGTCAGCTGATAGCCGCCGAGAGGAATCACGCTGGTGTGCGCGACCGAGCCCTCGGTGAAGATCGCGATGTCGGTGGTGCCGCCGCCGATGTCGACCAGCGCCACGCCCAGCCCCTTTTCGTCTTCTTCCAAGACCGCTTCGCCGGATGCGAGCGGTTCGAGCACGATGTCGAGAACTTCCAGCTCGCACCGGCTGCAGCACTTGATCACGTTCTGCATGGCCGCTGCGGCGGCAGTGACGATGTGAACACGCGCTTCGAGCCGAACGCCGCACATGCCGAGCGGCTCGCGCACCCCGTCCTGACCGTCGATCTTATACTCTTGGGGCAGCACGTGGACGATGTGGCGATCCACCGGCAGCGCGATGGCGCGCGCCAGCTCCAGCACTTTGGAGACGTCGCTGGTCCGAACTTCCTTGTCCTTGACCGCGACCGTCCCCGTCGAATTGATGCCCTTGATGTGGCCGCCCGCGATGCCAACGTAGACCTGAGAGATCTCGCAGCCCGACATTCCTTCCGCTTCCAGGACGGCCTGTTTGATGGCGGCCACCGTCGAGTCAATGTTGACGATGACGCCCTTCTTGAGTCCCCTCGACGCGTGGGTCCCGACACCGATGATATCGAGACCGCCCTCGCCTATCTCCGCCACCACGGCTGCGATCTTGGTGGTTCCGATGTCGAGTCCAACGATGATGTCGGAGCTTCGTCTGGCCATGGTCTTGCTCTCTGCTGTTGGTTTACGCGATTTAGTTGTTGGCTAGCTTGGCGGCAGTTGGTTTCGCGGAATCCAGCGACGCCTTTTCACCATCACGGAAAAGCACGGGCACGCGACCACTCTCGGGAAGATCGAGATGCACGATCCGGAGAGCGGCAAGCCCACCCGCATTGGTCTCAACAGCATCGAAGATCTGATCGAGTTGCGCCAATTTTTTGCCCAAATTTCCTTGGCCGAGTCGAATCTCGGCTCCACCGGCAAGAAGGAAGAGGGAGTAGCCGAAGCCGGGATCGATGTTGACCTCGCCAACCACGGGGCGGCCGGACTTGCTGCGGTACTCGCCCAGGACCTCCATGGCCCTGCGAAACGCAGCCTCGCTGACCTCGCGCATGTCCGCATAGCGAGCGCGCTCGATGCCGGTCAGCACTGGCAGCCCATCGGCTTCGTCCATCGTCGCGCGCTTGAACGGGCGACCGTTCTCGTCGATGAGATAGAGCCCGGACAGAGCCGCCACGGCGACCGCCCGCTTTTCCGCAACTTCAATGACCAGGGACGACGGCAGACGGCGGCTGGTGCGCGCGCTGGCGACCCACGGGTGCGTGGCGATGCGAGCCGCCACCTGATCGGTGTCGATGCCGAGCAGCTTGTCGCCGATTTCGACGCCCGTGAGCCGCAGCAGCTCGGAGTGACTCAGGTGAGGCGTGGCGGAGAATTCGATATTGCTGATCTGGAACTGGGGCGAATTGACGACATGAACAATCGCCCATCGTCCGCCCCAGACACAGGCAGCACTGATGCCGAGCAGCAAGAGCACCTTGCCCGCCACGCGCGATGCCTTGAAGAGGGCACGCCCAACCTTGGCACCACCGTCGCCCGCCAGCGTGAGCAGGCTCTTGCGTTGCACGGCCACGCGACGGTTGTTCCGTCGTCGGTGAAGCAAGCCACGCCGAGGCGCTTCGACGTCGAGAGTTGCAGGATGTCCGTTCACCGCGGCCCCCGCTGCGCGCAGATCGGCCCTCGCCGAGCCAGGGCTCGGCGCAGTGGTCGGGGCTTGCCGCCATCTTCGCGCACACCAGGACGATCGCCCGGGATCGAGCAAGTACCAAATTTCTTGTCACCCGACGCGCCAAACGGCCTGGCATCTGAGCGACGTGCTTCATCACAGCAAGCCGCGCGCTCTGGCCCAGGCCTACTTGACACGTGCATGTCGCGAACGATAGTGCTCCAACGTGCCCCATCGCCTTCCAATCCCGTGCTCCCCGGAAACAACCATCCGCGGAGCATCAAGGTTTGGAGAGCTCGCCCTGCGTTGGCGAAATCGCGAAGGTGGCGCAGCTCCGTCGCCGGTGTGCGAGCTGATTTCCAACGGAGTCTTTCTGATGGACTCGGAGGATGCCTCAACCGAAAGGAGGCTCGCATCCGAATCGCTCGCCCGCGTGCGGATTCCCGAGGTCGTCGTCATCGGGGGACTTGGCCTCGGGTTTACGCTGATGGAGGTCGTCGCGTCCCCCAAGCCGCGTACAATCCAGGTGGTCGAGATCGAGGGCCTCCTTGTGGATTGGGCGTCGCAAGGCTTGATGCCTCATGCGCGCGCGGCCTTGCGGGATCCGCGGGTGCAGGTGCATGTCGCGGACCTACGCACCTATATGGAATCGCTCACGCCCCGAAGCGCAGACCTCATCTTGATCGACGTCGACAACGGGCCCGACTTCCTGGTTCACGAGTCAAACGCGTCGCTCTATCAGTCGCCCTTCCTCGAAACATCACGCTTGGCGCTGCGGTCGGGCGGCTTGCTTACGGTTTGGTCATCGTCCCGATCGGCCAGGCTGCAGGGTGCATTGACCGAGGTCTTCGGCCAGTGCGACGAGGCCGCTTTCGACATCGCGCGCGCCGGACGCCAGCTCGAGTACTTCCTCTACTTCGCGTCGCAACGCTGAAGCGCCCTGGCGGAACGCTCAGGCGGAAAACCCGGGGCTCCGCTGGTCAGGTCCCGTGTTCCAGCGACGCCAACACGTCGGTTGCCACCGTCGTGATATCGCCCGCGCCGAGAGTCAGCAGGAGATCCCCCTTGCGAAGCCGCGCACCCAAATCCGCCGCCAGCTGCTTTCGCGGGGAATAGCTGACCTTCGCTTCGCGCGGAAAGGTTCGCAGCAGGGCCTGAACGTCGATGCCAGGGATGGGCGCTTCGCCCGCGGGATAAATATCGGTCAGAACGATTTCGTCCGCGCCCGAGAGCGCCGGGGCGAAGTCTTTCATGAGATCGCTCGTGCGCGTGTAGCGGTGTGGTTGGAAGGCAACCAGCAAACGCCGACCGAACAGACGGGCAGCGGCGATGGTTGCGGCCATCTCCGTCGGATGGTGGCCGTAGTCGTCGACCACCAACACCCCGGCGGCCTCGCCTCGCACCGAGAAGCGACGGTCGACACCGCCGAAAGCCGCCAAGGCCTCGCAGCTCGACTGGAAAGGAACGTCGAACACGTCGGCCACGCACAGCGAAGCCAACGCGTTCTGGGCGTAGTGAATGCCGGGCATGCGCACCAGCACGTCGCCGCGCGACTGGCCCCGCACGAAAACGCGCAGGCGCGTGCTCTGCGCATCCGCCGAGAGGATTTCGCCGCGGTAGTCGCCGGCGGAAAGTCCGTAGGTCACGTGCCGCTTCACCAGGTCGGGCAAGAGCCCAGCCGCGGTTGGGTTGTCCGCACACACCACCACGACGCCGTAAAACGGAACCTGGTTCGCAAAATCCAGGAAGGCAGTCCGCAATGCAGCTTCGTTGCCGTAGTGGTCCATGTGCTCGCGGTCGATGTTGGTGATCACCGCGACCATGGGCAAAAGGTGACGGAACGACCCGTCGGACTCGTCGGCTTCTGCCACCAGCACTTCGCCCTGTCCGAGTCGCGCGTTCGAACCAAACACCTTGGCTTTGCCGCCGATGACCACCGTCGGGTCCAGGCCTGCGTGCGCCAGGATGGTCGCCACCATGGTGGTCGTGCTGGTCTTCCCGTGCGAGCCGGCGACGGCGACGCCGTCCTTGACCCGCATGAGCTCGCCCAACATCTCGGCGCGCGGAATCACCGGAATGTCGCGGCTGCGCGCGGCCACGACCTCGGGATTGTCCGACTTCACTGCGCTGGAAATCACCACCACATCCGCGCTGGTCACCTGATGGGCGTGGTGCCCGACGAAGATGCGACCGCCCAGCGATTGCAACCGGCGGGTCACGTCGCTCTCGCGCTGGTCGGACCCCGAAACCTGATATCCCAGGTTCAAAAGAACTTCGGCGATACCGGACATGCCGATACCGCCGATTCCTACGAAATGGATGGCTACGTCGCGCTTTTTGAACATGGACGAGGCCGCCAGTCTACCCGACCAGCGCGACGGCCGGCCGACTACTTGCTGACGATTCCATCCAAGCTCGGAAGCTCGGACAGGTTCGGCTCGACAACGATTTCGATGCGGCGGTTCTGCGCCTGGCCTTCCGGCGTCGAGTTGCTGGCCGCCGGATCGTATTCGGCGTAGCCGGCGGCGCCGACCTGGCTCGGCTTCATGCCGCTGTCGATCAGAAGACGAGCCACCTCGACAGCGCGCTCGGTCGAAAGCTCCCAGTTGGAGGGAAAGCGCTTGGTCTTGATGGCGATGTTGTCGGTGTGACCGGCCACCAGGAAGTGACGATCCATGCTCGCGAGAACCTTGGCCACGTTGGCAATGGCCTCCTTGCCTTCCGTCTTGAGCTCGGTCTTGCCCGAGTCAAAGAGGATATCGTTCGGCAGCACGAGCAGCATGCGCCCGTTGCGGACCTGGACCTTGATCTTGCCGGCGTCCACCATGGAACGCAGCTTCTCGACCAGCGACCGGAACATCGCCGCGCGTTCTTCCGCGACCTTCTTCTGCTTTTCCAGCTCGTCCAGGCGTTTCTGCAGGTTATCCATCCCAGCCGCAAGCGCACCCGCCTCGTCGGCCTTGCCTTTGCCATAGGCCTTCACCTGATCCATCTGCTTCTTCAGATCGGCAATCTGCTTGTTCAGGTCGTCGACTTGCCCCTGGAGCTTCGCATTTTCCTGCCTGAGGGCGTTTCGATCCTTAACCGTCGCGTCAAGTTCTGTTTGTTTGGCTTCAAGGGTACTCGACAGCGCGCATCCCGAGCCAAGGATCGCGGTGACAACAAGTAGTCCTGCAAGCCTGATGGTGTTTCTCACGTTCGTCTCCTCCGTTTGGTGACTGCTGGGTCGAGGTAGCCGGATGATAACCCTTGTGGGCAGCGATAGGTAGTCTTGACTCCTGATTCCCGCGCGACAATCCGCTGCGATTTCCTCTGCCCCGGCGTATCCTGCGCGGATGAAGAACCAACGCCTGCTTTCGCATGTTTTCGTGTTGCCGTTTGCGGTGGCGCTGGTGCTCGGATGCAAGGGCGAATCGTCGCCCGTCGGCGATGCAGCGAACACCGATCTTGCTGGTGGCGAAGACCTGGCGGCGCACGATTCGCCTCCGGACCAAGGTGCAGACGCCGGGCTGGGGCGAAGCGATGTCAATGCACAGATGCCCGACGCTTCCGCGGACGCGCCGGCCGATCGCCTGATGGCGAAGGAAGACCTCGCGGCCAGCACGCCGGAGGACACGGTTCCCGCTGAAGCGGGTCGCGGCGACGGCGTACCCGACACCACGGTGCCCGAGGTGACCGCCCCTGCTGACGTGCCTGGCGCCGACGCCAAACCGGCCGACACAGCCGACGGCCCCGGCCAGGATGCGAATTCGGCCGACACGGCCGCTGGCGGCGACGAGACCGGCTGCACCGGATGGAACAGCCTCGTGCACCTGTCGCCGACCGATCTCGCTGACCTGATGGCGAAAACCGATCCGATCGTCATCAATGTCCACATTCCCTACGAAGGCGACATTCCTGGCACCGACACGTCAATCCCGTACAACAGCGTCGACGCCATCGAGACGTACCTGCACAAAGACCACTGCGCCGATGTCGTGCTCATCTGCAAGAGCGGTGGCATGAGCCAGTCAGCCGGCAACGAACTGGTCAAGCGCGGCTACCTGCGCGTGCGAGACTTGGCCGGCGGGATGATGGCCTGGGAAGCCGCCGGGTATCCGCTGCTGAGAGACGGCGGAACCTAGCACCGGAACCTAGCACCGGAACCGGATCCGGCCACCGGTGCCGGCCACCGGTGCCGCAAGCGGCCCTCGGTTCCGGAGCTCACACTCGGGCCGCGACCTGCACCTTGGCACGCTTGGGCGTCTTGTGGTGGTTGTTGCCACTGTCGGGACCGCCCAGGCCCGCGAGATACAGCGAGTGTTTCCCCGACGCCCCCGTGAGGTCGGTCAGGCTTCGCGACGCCATGAAGACCCGCACCTGATGGTTCACGTGGGTGAGTAGCGCGCCCAAGGCACAGCCACCGAAAAGGCATTTCTTGCGACCAAGCAGACACTTGCAGTCCGACATCGGACCGTCCATGGCTTCGAGGATCTCAAGCAACGAGATTTTGGCGGCCTCGCGGCCAAGGACGAAGCCCCCGCCGGGGCCGCGCCGAGATGTGAGCAGCCCAACCTTCACCAGCCGCTGCATGACCTTGGAGAGGTGTGCTTCAGAAACGCCCTGCTCACCGGCGATCTCCCCCACCGAGTGATTGACGCTCCCACGTGACTTCGCGATGTGTGCCATCGCATGGATTGCCAGATTCGCCGCATCCGAAATTCTTAGAATAGTATCCATGCCGCAAGCCTAGCGCGCAAAGCGCCGCATGCCCGCCATTTCGACACGCTTCGTCCGCTTTGCCATTTCCGCAAGCTGGGCGCGAAATCCGATTGTTTCTATCCTGTATCGATTCTAGCTCGAGCCAGCCTCGGGCTGATCGTCCTTGCGGACGGCACACAGCTCGATTTCGCACAGCCATTCCGGGCGACAGATGTCGGCGACAGCCACGGCGCAAGGAATCGACGGGGCAAGGCCATGCGCCCGGGCTGTCTTGGTGAATTCCGGAAGGTAGTCGGCGCGCTTGAGGTATGCGGTGGCGGTCAGCGCATCCCCAAGTCCCATCCCGGCCTGGGCCAGAAGCGCACGCACGTGGCCGAACATGCACTCCAGCTGACCTTGCACGTCACCCACGGCAAAGACCTTGCCCTTCGTATCGATGCTCGCCGTGCCAGAAACGAAAAGCCACCGACGCCCGGGTTCGCCGAGCTGCACGGCCCGCGCAAACGACGAACCGTAGCCCGACGCTTCGCCCATCGTGCCCGGCGACATGGCCTCCACCCGCACGTCCTGATTGGCAGGGACCGCGTACACATCCATGGTTACCGGCACATCCACGCCCACCGGTCTGCCCTCGACGCAGGTGCTGGCCGGCAGACGCGACAGGCGCTGCTCGCGGAAGTAGCGAGTGCGTGCTTGGTTGAGCGAAGCATAGTTTTTTTCGATGTCGCGCACGTGGATCCAAGTTCGCACAACGTCGGCAAACGAAAGGCCTCGCGCGGTCAAGGCATGCCCGGCCTGCGCGAACATGTCGTAGGTCAAATCGGCGAAGCTACCGGTCTTGCACAGCTCGGGCCGCGGGGTGACTGACATCAGACGAACATGCCTCGACCCCCCACGCAGCACCGTCGCGACGGCCGGACTGGCCGACGGTGCGAGCCATACGCCACTTTGCATGGCCGCCCTGATGGCGTGAAGCCCCAGACTGCAAGCACAGAAGGGCTGCGCGGGCGGCTGAACCAAGGCGGTGATGGGTAGCACGCCGGACACCTGCCACGCAGTCGCCAGGGCCTCCCGCCAGTCCCAAGACGGCGCTGTTGCAAATCGCAGCCAGCCGCTCACGACGCTGCTTGGCGCAAGACCCTGGCTGCGCAGTGCATGAAGCGATGCGTCAACCATTGACACAAATTGCGTGCGCTGGTCGTCGCGGGTCGAGCTGGGTGCTGCCTGAATGAAAACGTCCAGCGCCTGGCCGTTTTCACTGCGCGCAATCACTACTGCTGGGTCTTGAGCAGGGCCGGTCATTGCACAGGAGGATATGCACGAAGCGCGCGAGCAGGGTGTGCACAATCGTCACGGAAGAGTAGGATTTCGTCCCTCGTGAAGCGATTGGCCGGCCTCGCAGTTCTGCTGCTACCGCTCGCGGCAACAAGCTCGTGCAAGCACAAGCACAGGCGGGCAGCGGTGCAACCCCGCGTGGACAAACCAGAACCCGCGCTGCCCCTGCCCGACGCGACCCTGATGCCCGGAGTGCTCGCACCGCGTCTGCTGCCGGCCGCTCGCTCGGCCGGAATCCGGCAGCAAGCGGTCGAAAGTATCGGAACCTACGAATGGCAGGACTTCACGGCGCCTGGTTCGCGGCTGGTGAGCACCAACGGCGACTACTGGACCCACCTCGCGGACCTGGCCTGGCGGCGCGACGTGGAAATCCACCTCGACAATGTTCCCGTCGACCTCGACCAGGACGGCACCGTGGACACACACGTCACGCGCCACATCTCCGTGCGCGGGGGCATCTTGGGCAACCCGGAAGTCTTTGGATTGGCCGCCGATCCCGACGAGCAAGCGGGCAAGATCGGCTACACCTCCGCCAGCACTGGATTCTCCGGGCTGCGTGACGCCCTGAATTTCGAAACTGGCAAGCCCACCGGCGAGATCGGCATGACCTGCTGGCTGTGCCATTCCGGACGCAACCCAGTCGACGGCAGGACCGTGCTCGGCCTGCCCAGCACGCGTCTCGACTACGGCATGATGCTGGCCACGTCGTCGCTTTTCGATCCGGCCCACCTGCTTGACCTCGACGGCGACGGCAACCCCGATTCCGAGGCAGAAATAAGGCGGCGCATGCACCTGCCCGACGCTGTCCAGCTCGACCAGAACCACGACGGCCGGGTCAGTGTCGCCGAGTATCGGCACGCCCTCAAGCTGCCGGACGCAAAACAGGTCCAGGCGACTCTTCTTTCCGCTGGACCTGGCCGGCAGGACCTGACCAACGAGTTCGGCCTGGACATGACCGCGCCGGGATTGCACTCGCGACGCTGGGCGGACGTCGCGACCATGCGCACCGGCGCCGAGGGCGTGTTCAACCCAAAGAGCACGCCCAGCTCGCTGGTGGTCCGGTCCCTGTCGGTCATCAACTGGACCGCGACCTACGCAACCCGCGGGGTCGACTGGCTCGGCCGCTACGCCGAGCGAACCGGGCAAAGCCGAGGCCGCGCGCTGGCAGATCTGGACATCGACTTTCCCCCCGGCCTCGAAGGCGACACCGACATCATCAATCGCGCTATCGTGCTCGACGGACGCTCCATCGGCGCCATTGGGCTACAAGCCGACGCCTTCCCCGGCATCCTGTACGCGCGCATCCTGCGCAACGGCGCCCCGGCCCCGCCCGAGCTCGTGCGCGGACTGCGCCTCGGCTTCGAAGCCACGCAGATCCGCAAGCTGATCTATGGCACCGATTTGACCAGCATCGCGCGGCCAAAACACGAGCCGGCGGCCCTGGCACGCGGACGCGAGATCTTCTTCAATCGCCTTGTCGGCGATATCACCAATCAGCAGATCTTGGTCGACGTGCCGCCCGCCTACGCCGGCACCAGCCTGCAACCGCCGCTTTTGGCTCCCATCGACGAAACCCGCCCACTGGCAGCGCGCATTCCGGTTCGCTGCGTGTCTTGCCACTCGGCGACCACTCTCGCCACCTCGAAGCCGATCCCCAATGCCGGGCTGGAAATCCCTCGCTGCACCGATTGCCACGCGGTTCACGAACCGATGGGCATGCTTGCCATGCTGGGCTTGCGCAAAGGCGAAGGTCCGTCCGGACTGACGTCGATCTTCGACGAATTCGGCATCGATCGACTGGCCGCCAGCGCCCAGCAGGTTCAATCGACCTGCGCGCGCTGCCACGACAGCCACCCGGTATTGGCCACGCCGATCCCGTACACCAACTGCAGCATCTTGCCCTTCGACGCCGACGGCGACGGCCGCGCGCAGGGCGACGAGCGCGACGACATGGCCGCCGGTGGCATCGGCACCGATGCGCTGTTTGGCTACGAGGTCGACCGGCGCACACTGGCCGACAAGAACGTGCGCATGGCGATCACACGCATCTCTTCCATCATCCGCAAAGGCGCGACGGAAACCGTCCAGATCGCGGGGCCGTGGGTGCGGACCGCGCCGCTGACCACGCTGGCCGCGTCAGCGCCGTACCTGCACAACGGCTCGGTCCCGACGCTGCGGGCGCTGCTGGAGCCGACGGATCGGCGTCCCGTCACGTTCCAGCTAGGCAAGGGCCAGGGCGTCTTCACCTTCGACACGCGACTGCCTGGCAACCGCAACACCGGCCACGAATTCGGCACCAAGCTGAGCGCACAAGAAAAGCACGACCTCATCGCATTCCTCAAGAGCCTGTGAGACGAACTACTCAATCGCTGCGATGGCCACTGGTAAGCGGCGATTGCCCCAGGATCCGAGCTCGATCTCGTTTTAATACTGGACGCTGTCGGGTATCCGAGGGCCGCGGGTTCCACGCCGGAGATCATTTACCATGCATTGCGATGCCCGGTGGGCCGGACAGCAGGAACCTCTGCCAAGTGATCGCTGCGATCTCTGCACGCTCCGCAGTCGCGAGCCCGCCCGCGCTGCAGATGACGAGCGGCTTGAAGGCCGGATGGCGACGGGTGAACTCGAGCAGGCCCGTGAGATCCCTCATCTGAAACTTGCCGGTCTTCACTTCGACCGCCCACTTGCCCCAGCTACCTTCTAGGATACCGTCGACTTCAAGCGGCTCTTCTCGCCAATA
>PMLH01000274.1 GCA_003159055.1 Myxococcales bacterium | reverse complement strand
GCCCCTCACGGCCAGCGACGACCTTCCACCCGACGATGAGTGACGGCCGGGAGTCGGTCCTACAGGGCTTGCCAAATTGGCATAGCTATCGCGAATCGTTGTCGTCTAAGTTGTTGATATTGCTTGGTTTGCTGCGTGCATCTTGTGGCCCCGGTGTTGCTCTTGCGTGGGGCCGACTGTGGAAACCCTGCTGCGAAAGTATCTTTGGGCCGTCGACCTCGCGGTCGTCGCTTTGTGCTCGACGTTTCTCGGGATGGCGGCGTCCGGAGCGGTGGAGTCGAAATTCGCCAGCATGCCGGCGCCCGCGCGAACGACCGTCGCGAGAGCGCCAAAGCCTGAGACCAAGGCCGCTTTCAGCAAAGATCCGAGGGCGATTCTGGTGCGGAACGTCTTCTGCTCGACCTGTCCGCCGATCCTCGACGATCCCAACAAGCCCGTCGAGGACGAGACGGTCACCGAACAGGAGACCAAGACGACCCTTCCGATCGCAGTGCTCGCCATCATGTATGCGCCGCCGCCCAACGGCATGCGCTGGTCCGTCGCCGTCATGCGCGACACGGAAGCGAAGTCCATGGGCGCCTTTCCTGTCGGTGGGAAGATCCACGGTGCCACCGTGACCGGGATTGCCGAAACCCGCGTCTTCCTCGACAACCAGGGCAAAGCGGAATACATCGACCTGTTTGAGCTGCCGACCCCGCCCGCGCCGCCACCGACCGCCGCCGTGCCCAACAAGGACACGGATCCCTTCGCCGCCGATCTTGCCAAGGGCATCACCAAGCTCGGCGACCACAAGTACGAGCTTCAGCGCAGCACGCTCGAATCGGTGCTGGGCAACATGGCGTTGCTGTCGCGCTCGGCCCGCATCGTGCCAGAGATGAAAGACGGCAAGGCGGCCGGTTTCCGCCTGTTCGCAGTTCGTCCCGACGGACCGTTCGCGATGATCGGCATGCAGAACGGCGACATCATTTCGTCCATCAACGGGCTCGAAATCACGAGCCCGGAAAAGGCCCTCGAGGTCTACGCCAAGCTCAAGTCCGCCAGCCACCTTTCGCTCGGCATGGAGCGAAATAGCCAGAAAATCACGAAGGAATACAACATCCGATGAAGCGCCTATTCGTTGCAACCTTGGTTTCCTACCTGGTGGCGTCCACCGCCTTCGGGTCGTGGGCGTGGGCACAAGACCCTGCTGCCCCGGCCCCCACGCCGCCGAAGCCGTCGGCAAAACGGGCTTCTCCGTTCGGCGCTTTGCGCGGGGCAAAGCCGGCGGCACCGGTGCCTCCGCCTGCGCCGGCCCCCAAGCCTCCCTTGCCGCCACCTCCTCCAGGCGCAAAGGGCGCCCCACCCGCGCCGGCTGCTGCCGCCGGGGCCCCCGGGGCTGCTGCGGCGACGCCAGAGCTTCCGGGCGAAAGGGAATTCAATTCGTGCAAGAAGCTGCCGCCGGGCAAGCGCATCGTGCGCCTCAACCTCAAGCCCGACACCGAGGTCATGGACCTCATCGGCTGGATTTCCAGCATCACGTGCGCGCAGTTTATCGTCTCGGTGCCGGTGCAAGGCAAGAAGCTCACCATCATTTCGCCCCAGTTGATCACGCCTGAAGAAGCCTACCGCTTGTTCTTCTCGGCCTTGGACTCGCTGGGGCTGACCGTCGAGCCGACCGGCAAATTCCTGCGCGTGGTGGAGAACTCAAAGGCGCGCTTCACGCCGCTTCCCATCATCGGTCCCAACCAGAAGGCGCCCAACGATCGGCGATACGTCACCAAGCTCGTGCGCGTGCAGTATCTGGACGCGCTCGATCTTGCCAACAACGTGCTCAACCGAATCAAGACCGAGACCGGCGATATCATCGCCTATCGATCGTCGCTCATCATCACCGACCAGTCGGAAAGCATCGAGCGCATGGTCGAGATCATCAAGCAGTTCGATACCCCGTCGAACATGCGCGACCACATCTGGGTGATTCGCGTGAAGAACATGTCCGTACTCGACATGGCGTCGCGGGTTGCCGAGATCGTGCCGGTGCAGATGATGGGGACCGGGCAACGTCGCCAGGGGGGGGCCTCGCCGGCCCAACCCAAGCCGCAGCCTGGTCCGCCCGGTGAATTGTCGACGGAGATGGGCATCACCAAACTGATTCCCGATGAGCGTACCAACAGCCTCATCGTGGTTGCCAACAAGCGCGCGCACGAATGGTTGGTCGCGCTGGTTCACAAGCTCGACGTGCCCCTCGAAGAGGCTGGGCGCGGCAGCGAAGGTCGTTTCCACGTCTACTACTGCGCCAATGCCAACTGCGACGAATTGGCAGCGACCTTGAGCGCCATTACTGGCGTTCAGATTTCCGGCTCGCTCAGCTCTGGCCGCAAGAACAGCAGGGCAGCGACCTCGGCGCCGGCCGCAGCTGCACCCGGTCAGAACAACCCGAGCGCGCTGCTGTTCGAAAGCGATATTCGCATTTCGTTCGATGCGCCGACCAATTCGTTGCTCATCATGTCCACCTTCAAGGACTACCAATCACTGCGCCGGGTGATTGAGCAACTGGATGCGCCTCGCAAGCAGATCTTCATTGATGCGACCATCATGGAGGTGTTGCTCGACAAGACCCGAACCACCGGCGTCTCCTATCACGCAGGTGCGGGCGAAACGATTGGTGGCCAGCAATCGTTGGCGATGGGCGGCTTCAATGCCAATCAGACCATGAATCCGACCAGTCTGGTGAGCAACCTCGGCGGGCTTAGCGCCGCACTGTTTGGTCCCTCCACCGGCGACCTCGGCAACAGCACCTTGTTCAAGGGATTGCCCATCAACATCCCGTCGTTCGGCGTGTTCTTGCAGCTTCTGCAAACCAACAACGACGTGAACATTCTTTCCAATCCGCACCTCCTCATCATGAACAACCAGGAAGGCGAGATTTCGGTCGGTGACGTTCTGCCTTTCCCGGGAACCACCACCGCCGCGATGGGCGCCACCTCCAGCGGTGGCGTCGGCTACATGCCGTTCACGTCGGTGCAGCGCCAGCCCGTCGAGCTGAAGCTGAAGCTGACCCCAAGCGTGAACGAGCACAACATCATCCGCATCGACGTGGACCAGGAAATTTCTGACGTCACGTCGCCGAACTACAACGGCATGGGGCCGGCCACCTCCAAGCGGTCGACCAAGACCACGGTGGTGGCGCGCGATCAGCAGACCATCGTGATTGGTGGTTTGATGCAAGACCGAATCTCCGAGAACGTCACCAAGATTCCAATCTTGGGCGACATCCCGGTGCTGGGCTTCTTCTTTCGCAACACGAGCAAGACGGTCAAGAAGTCCAATATCCTGATTGCCATCACGCCGTATGTGGTTTCCGACTTGTCCGATTTGCGGCGCGTGGCCGAAAAGAAACTGCGCGAGCGGCGCGAGTTCATCGAACGCTACAGCTCGCTGGAGGACAATTCGAAGCTGGACCAGTACGAGATGGACTTACGGCGCAAGCGCGGAATGCTGGAAGAGATCAACCGCAGCGTGCGCGAAATGGAAGAGGACGAGCGCCAGCTTCGTTCCATTCGCGAGCGCGACCAGCGCGACGAATCCACACCGATCGAGCCGACCCAGCCGGGCGAGGAGAGCAGTAAGTCGGATAGGAGCGGTCCCGATGTGAGGAAGGCAGCGGCCAGGCTTCCGACCGCGCCCGGTTCCGCGCCCGTTTCTGCCGTCCCAGAGAGCGACGAAGTGCCGGCCAGGCTGGACGAGTAGGAGACCCGTGGCACGCAAGCGCATTGGCGAAATCCTTGAAGAGAGCGGTGTGGTTACCGCTGCGGCGGTCGAACAAGCATTGGCTGTGCAAAAGAGCGAAGGGGGCCTGCTGGGCGAGCTTCTGGTCAAAGCCCATGCGTGCACCGACGACGCGGTCTTGCGCGCGCTGGGCGTGCAATTGGGCATGCAATTCTTGGCCGATTTTCCCGTGGCTGAGATGGATTCCGAGCTTGCCGCGAAGGTTCCGATTGGCTTTGCCAAGCAGCATCGGGTGATGCCGCTGCGACGGGAGGGCGACGCGGTGTGGGTGGCGACCGCCGATCCGCTCGACGTGGGCGCCTTGGATGACGTGCGTGCGATGCTTGGCACCGAGATCGTTCCGGTACTGTTGCCGGGTGGCAAGCTGCTGGAAGCGGTCAACAGCGTCTATGGCCGCAAGCAAGACGCCGGCAATCTTGGGAAAGGCGAAGAGGAAAGCGACG
This sequence comes from Myxococcales bacterium, assembly GCA_003159055.1. Next base: position 166 of record PMLH01000274.1, on the reverse strand, counting down.
AGGGCGCGGCGGAAGAACTGGTCGACATCCTCGACGTCAACGACGAGGCGCCCATCATCCGCTGGGTGAACGCGCTGATGTTCAACGCCGTGAAGGAACGGGCCAGCGATATTCACATCGAGCCGGGCGAGAAAGAGGTCATCGTCCGTTACCGCATCGACGGCGT
>PMLH01000275.1 GCA_003159055.1 Myxococcales bacterium | reverse complement strand
AGGGCGGTGTCTACGGTCGAGGCGCCGTCCTCGGCGGTCATCGGCGCGTAGGGCGGCACGATGTGGTCGAAGAACCCGTCGTTCTCGTCATAGGTGACGAAAAGCGCCGTCTTGCTCCACACGTCAGGATTCGCAGTGAGGGCGTCAAGGACCTGGGCGATGTACCAGGCGCCGTAGTTGGCTGGCCAGTCCGGGTGCTCGGCGTAGGCCTCGGGAGCGACGACCCATGAGACGGCGGGGAGGGTGTTCTTGGCAATGTCGGCGCGAAGGATCTCGAGCAGGTCCTGGCCACCCTTGGCGTTGGTTCCGATGCGAGCGCGGTTGTAGAGCTGGTCAGAAGGCTTCGCGTTCTGGTACTGGGTGAAGTAGAGCAGCGAGTTGTCGCCGTAGTTGCCGATGTATGGGTCACTGGTCCATCCCCAAGACCCGTGCGCGTCGAGGCCGTCACCCATGTCCTGGTAGATCTTCCAACTCACCCCTGCTTCCTGGAGGCGCTCGGGGTAGGTGGTCCACGAGTAGCCGATCTCGTCGTTGGCGATCACTGGACCACCCCCGGTACCCGCGCCGCCGGCGCTACCCGTCCACAGGTAATAGCGGTTTGGGTCGGTCGGACCGACCAGCGAACAGTGGTAGTCGTCACACACGGTAAATGCGTCGGCGAGGGCGTAGTGGAACGGGATGTCGTCACGGGTCAGATGAGCCATCGTTGTGGCGCTCTTGTTGGCTACCCACTGGTCGTAGAGGCCGTGGTTAAGGACCGAGTGGCCGTTGTCCCAGCCGTGGTTGAGGTCCTGCAGGAACGCCAACCCGAGGCCCTTGGTGTCGGGGTGGAAGGGCAGCACCTCCCCGGAGGCGTTTGGCTGGTGGAACACGCTGTTACCCGTGGGCAGTGTGACCGGGTGCGGGTCACCGTAGCCGCGCACCCCGCGCATGGTGCCGAAGTAGTGGTCGAAGGATCGGTTCTCCTGCACCAGTACGACGATGTGCTCAACGTCGCGGATCGACCGCGTCTGGTGGTTGGCCTCGATGGCCGAGGCCTGGGCGATATGCGGCGACAACAGGGAGGCGGCTGTTGCCCCAGCCCCGAGCTGAAGGAATCGTCGGCGGCTGACAGACGACATATGGGCGTTCCTCTCGTGGGCTGATGTTCGCCATCAGTATCTGAAAGGCACATGACATCAGGTGGACAACCGACCGCGATCACGTGAACACGGCGTGACATCGGGGCCCCCGGTGTCGAACTGAGTGTGCGCACCGCCCAGCACCCGGCGTGAGGAAGCCGGCGACGGGCCGGGCTGGTAGTGCCGCGTACGGTCTCTCATCGTCATGGCGCCGAGCACGCGTTTGTTACCCAAGACTTCTCCTCTGGTTCACCCAGCTTGAGGCGAACCGTCAGTCTTGCCCTCCAGCCTGTCCATCGTCCCCTCGTTCACGTGACACTTTTCTCAGGAGAAACTATGGTCAGCACATTCCGGTCCCGGCGATGGATGCGCGCGGGAGGCGCGGCCCTTGCCGCCCTCGCCGCGTTCGGCATCAGCGCCGGCGTCGTGAATAGTCAGGCATTCGCCTCCGCCCCTGCGCCGGCCGCGAAGGGCGCCCCTGAGCACGTCTTCGTCATCATGATGGAAAACCACGGCACCAACCAGGTCATCGGCAACACCGCTGACGCCCCGTACATCACCTCCCTCGCCCAGCGGTACAACGTCGCCACGAACTACCACGGCGTCACGCACCCCAGTCTGCCGAACTACCTTTCAGCGATCTCTGGCGACTTCCAGGGCATCTGGGACGACTGCAAGGCTGGCGTCGGTGTCACCTGCGCGCCCGAGGAATTCGTGCCTGACTCGGGTGACGCCACGGCCACGGTTCTGCTGACGCCCGCGGAGATCGCCAGCAGCAGTGCCAAATCACACCTGTTCGACGGAGCGAACCTGGTGGACAAGCTCGAAGCGAAACGCCTGACGTGGAGGGCGTACGTGCAGTCCATCCCGGGTGTCGGCTCGACAGTTGAATACGCGCCGGTCGACGTGGTCGCCGGGGTTTCCGTGCCGCGCAAGCTCTACGCGCAGAAGCACGATCCCTTCATGTACTTTTCGGACATTCGGAATGATTCGCAACGCATGAAACGAATCGTCCCGTTTGACGGTCTTGCCCACGATCTTGCGAAGGGCGACATCCCGAACTTCGTCTGGATCAGTCCCGACCAATGCCACGACATGCACGGTGTTTCCGCGGCCAATGCCGCAGCACTCGGAATTCCGGACTGTGCGTCGCCCGAGTCCGGGCTGGACCACAAGGTGATCGCGCTCGGGGATGCGTTCCTGAAAACGACTGTGGACGCCATCATGCACTCGCGCGCCTGGCGTGAGAATTCGGCCATCGTCATCGCCTGGGATGAAAACGACTACTCCGGGACCCAGGGCTGCTGCTCAGCGCCGCTGGGCGCGGGCGGAGATGTTCTTGGCGGGGGACACGCGCCCGCGCTGGTCATCACCTCGCGCCATGCGCGCCACCAGAGCGTGGACACAGCCTACAACCATTACTCGTTGCTCGGCACCATTCAACGTCTGTGGGATCTCGACTGCCTGGGCGCGACTTGCGCCTTCGACGACGCACAACTCATGCTTGGGCTCTTCAATTCCGATGACGTTCGCCATACGAAGCGCGCACACGACACACTGGCATTGAGCCGCGTCCGGTACGACGGCAACACTTTTGGCAACACCCAAGACTACCCCTTCATCTTCAGCGATCCGACAGTGTCGGGCATCCAGGGCAGCATCTTCGTCGACATGGTGCCCGCCAGCCCGAACGCTTCGCCTCTGCGTACGCTCTCGCTCACCGGCATCACGACGAGCTTCAGCTCGAAATCGGAAGGGGCGTTGATGCTTTCGCAGGACAAGCAGCTCCTGACCTATATGGGCTATGCCGGCCCGGTGGGCGCCGGCGGGGTCTCCAATTCTTACGACACGGCCGCGAACCTGGCGGGCAACACCAACCCGCTGTTCGACCGCGAAGTCGCGCTCATTGCGGCCGATGGTTCCGTGTCGCTGACCGTCGAGTCCAATGCCTACAGCGGAGACAATCCTCGCGCGGCCATCACTGTGGACGGAACGCAATTCTACATGGCAGGCAATGCTGACTCGACCATTGCCAATGACGGCAGCGGACCGGGAACCACCATCGGCGCTCGCTATGGGACGCCGGGCTCGCCGGTTTCGATTGAGTTGGGCGCTTACTTCGCGTCCGACCGGCCCGATGAATCCGCCAAGCAACACGTCAAAGACAGCAACTTTCGGGCCGTGGGGATCTTCGGCGGCAACCTGTACGTCGCCAAGGGGAGCGGCGGCAACGGTGACGACGGCGTCTTCCAAGTGCAGAACGGCACGGGCGAAGGACTGCCGCTCGGCACCGGCAACACCATCGTGCCGCTGTTCAGCGCGCCGGCGACCGATCCGGTCAGCAAGGCGCCCTCGCCGTACACGCCGTTTGGATTCTGGTTCGCCGACCCGACCACGCTGTACGTGGCCGACGAGGGGTACGCGAACGTGGATGCCGATGGCAACCTCATCCCCGATCCCCTTGCCGGCATCGAGAAGTGGAGCCTGGTGGGGGGAGCTTGGCAGCTCGACTACACATTGACCGCTGGACTCGATCTCTACCAGCCGAGGATCGTTCCCGACTACCCGGTCGCCACCTACACGACGGGTCTACGCAACATGACCGGCACGGTGAACGAAGACGGGACGGTGACCCTCTACGCGATCACGGTCCAGTTCAGCTCGGTCTCGGGCGGCGAGCCGGATCCCACCAGGCTGGTCACGGTCCGCGATCGGCTCTCGGCCATGTCCGCGCCGGCTGCGAGTCACGACGACGGACTGGGGACGTTTGCGACCCTGCAAGTGTCGAAAGCCGGCGAGGTCATCCGGGGGGTCGCATTGGCCCCGGGGATGTAGACAGCCGTGCTGGGACGTTCACCTCGGCGCCCCGCCCGCTTCGGCGTGCTTGATTTCGTCAGGCGTGTCCTGCCCCCACCAATAGAGTGCTGCTGCCCGCCTGGCCACGACCACCCTGCCTTGACCTCCTGGCTTGCCCCCCGATGACGTGCTTTCGCATGCCCCGAGCATAACGGCGGAAGCGATAAGGAGCACCTGGAACCCAAGCAGGGCGGTCGAAACAACTATGCTCCAGCGCTCCGGATTTGTGTATATTTACGCGGCTAGCCGACCGCAGCGCCGGTGTGCCTCAGGGGCGGGCGCACCGACGGCGCGGGTGAATTCGGTCTAACCGATTGCCCCAGAGTTGAATCTTATCCAGAGGACGGATCACCGTGGACCTCGTGAACCGCACGCGCATGGCCGCCGACATCATCCGCGGCAGCGTCCCCAACGCACCCCAGACGGTGGCTGCCCTGGTGGCCAAGGCGACTGGTGTCGTTGACCGCAACGGCCAAATGCGCCTCGACTTTGACACGCCCACGCCCGTGCTTTTCGAGCCCCTTTCGCTGCCCTTCGGGGAGGTACCTTCCGATGTGGCCCTCCAAAAAGAAGGCGTGGACGTGGTGGCGCTCGGCAAGGCCTATCATCCCGACCAGGCCGGCGGGCCGCGCAGCGCGGTGACCTTGCAGGTAAACCGTGAGACGCGCGGCCTGGCCATTTTTGGGAATCGGCTTTGGTACAAGGCCTTCGATGGTACCTGGCGCATCAGCGATCCGGAGCCTTTTTCGTTGATGGACATGGGCTGGCAGCAAAGCTTCGGCGGCGTTTCCCTCGACGAGGAGTGCGAGGAGGTCGTGCACCCGCTGAACCCGCAGGGCTGTGGTTTCATCGCGTCCGAGTCCGCCATTGACGGGACCAACCTGCCAAACGTCGAGGATGTGGACCAGCTGATCAGGACGTGGCGGGATCAGCCGAGGCCGTGCAACATCTGCCCGGCGCCCAAGCACCTCTCGTTTGACGTCGAGAAATACGCCGACCAACTGAACAAGGCACCCGAGGAGACGTTCAACGTGCCGCCTTCGTTGTGGAACATCGCTTTGCCCAAGTTTCGCTTTCCTGCGCTCAAAACCGGTGACACGGTGATGCTGCGGGGAATGTCGGAAAAGCCGCTCGGCTTCGTGGTGCCAGCGGCGCAGCCGCGGGTCGTTCTCACCGTGGGTGATCGGCAGGCCCTGCACCCCCTCAGGCTCGACACGGTCGTGATGGTTCCTCAGGCCCGACGCTGCATCTTTTCTTGGAGGGTCACCTTCACGTACGAGGTTCGCCCACGAGAGGCGCGCGTCGCCACGCTGACGGATGCGAGCTGATTCGGAGACGAAGCCATGGCAATTCCTCCGATGTACTTCCCCATCTACAACCTGCACTTCCGGCTGCCGGAGCCGGGACTGCATGCCCATCCTCTGCTCGGCACGCCGCCCGTGCCTCACATCGAGGGTCTGCACACGGTCCAGTGGCTCAAGGAGGACAAGGAGCACCTGACCAAGACGGTCAAAGGGGATCACCTCAAGTTCGCGCTGCGCAACCACGACACTGGAAAACTGATCCCTCACATTCCCATCCCGCCCATGGCGGGCCCCAAGCTGCTCGAGACGCTCAAGAAGTCCCAGTACCTCGCCATCTTCCATCAGGCCAAGGTGACGATGGATAAAGACGGCAAGGCCGTCGGGATCTTTTTCTGGGGTCTGGCGCCCACCTGGCGCTGCTTCGAGATCCCCCTGCCCATTCCCCCGTTTCTGGCCAAGCTCGCCGACAAGCTGAAGGCGGCCAAGAAGGTGGGCGCGGCTGCCAAGGCGGCCGCGGACGCCGCCAAGCCCGAGACCTTCAACGAGTACTGGGCAGCCCAGGCCAAGGAGGTCAACGACCAACTAGACGAGCTCGGCGACATCGTCGCCGACGCGAAGGAGAGCTACGAAGACGCGAAGGAGGACATCGCCGCCGACGTGGAGACCTTCCGCAGCGCTTTGACCGGTGAGCCCGCGAAATACGCCGATGGCGACAAGGGCGAAGGGGGAGGCGAGGGGGGAGACAAGAGCGAGAAGGCGAAGGAGGGTGAAGCGAAGGCGAGGGAGAAGAGGTGGGAGGACAGGGAGAAGAAGGCCAAGGAGAAAGAAAACAAGGAGAAAGAGGCGGAGAAGGCGGAGAAGGCGAAGGAGGAGCAGAAAGCGAAGGGGGGAGGAGGCGGAGAAGGCGGCGAGGACAAGAGCGGCGAACGAAAGCCGAGTTACGGCGAGGCCAAGCGATCCGAGTCCAAGGCGCGGGAGGATCAGAAGAAGGCCGAGGCCGAGGCCAAGCTGGCTGACAAGGATGAAGCCAAGCTGCGCGCCAAGGCCAAGGAGCACGCGGAGGCCCAATCCAAGGCGGAAGCGGCCCGCGACGCACACGCCGCCAAGGCCTCTGACCTGAAGTCGGAAGAACAAGTGAACCGCGAGTCCGCGGCCGCGGCTGATACGGACACCGTTGAACGAAGGGTGCAATACGCAAAGCGAGCTGACCAGCAGCGGGCCGAAGCGCAAAAGGCCGTCGAAAAGAAGGAAGAGGCTAACAACAAGGCGGAGGAAAACCGGCTTAGAAGCGAGGACTACCAGAAGCAAGCCGACGAGAAGGCCGCCGAGGCTGCCGAGAAGAGGAAGAAGGCCGGGGAGTCGGCCAAGCAGGCCGACAAGAGCAACCAGGCCGCAGAAGACGCGCGACAACGCGAACTGCGCGGCGAAAAGGACCCCGCCCCCAAGGAGCCCGGGAAAACTGAACCGGCGAAGCCCGGTAGCCCCGAGAAGCCTGGCCAGCCTGGCGAGACCAAGTCCTCGACCAGCCCCCAAGAGGAGGGGCCTTCCTACAAGGAAGCGCGAAAGAGTGAATCCGACTCGCTCAAGGCGAGAAGGCAATCCGACGCCTCCGAGCGCAAAGCGACCGAGGAGTCCAACGCGCACTGGGCTGAGGCCAACGAGCACAACAAGGCGCGCGAAGAGGCCATCAAAGAACGGGATGCAGAGGGCGCAAAGGCCGCGAAACTGAACGAGGAGGCCAAGGCGCACCGAGAAGCTGCGAAGAAAGCCAAGACGCCCGAGGAAGCGGCCGAGCACCAGCGCCAGGCCGAGGCGAAGGAGCGCGAGGCGAAGAAATCGGCCCAGCGCCAGCAGGAGCAGAACGCCAAGGCCGAAGAGCACGCCCGCAAGCAGCGGGAGAGCCAGAAGAAGGCCGACGAGAAGCGGGATGAAGCCGGCGCAGCGAGGGACAAGTCCGAGAAGGCCCAAAAAAGTGCCGATGCGAGCCGCAAGGATGCGGAGAAGGCCAAGACTCGGGAGCTCAAGAAGAAGCGAGAGGCCAAGGACGCCAAGATCAAAGAGAAGGAGGCGCTGAAGAAGGCGCACCCCGACACGTCGAGCGGAGTCGCCATGCCCTCACTGCTGGCGCACATCCCGTTTCCGTGCACGGTCCAGATCTACATGAGCTGGATGGACTTGCTCATGAACTGGCTCCGAGCCCTCGGAGCTCTCGTCCTCGATATCGTCAAGGCCTACTTGGGCTGGCTCTCCGATGCGGTGGGATTTGGAGTCCTGGGGAATATCGTCAAGGCACTCGGGGACAGCCTCCTGGATGCGGGGAAGAAGTTCCTTCTGGAAGACAAGCTCGAATTCAAGTTCGAGGGGAAGTTCGGTCCCGTCACGGTCAAAGCCGAGCTCTCGAAGGACGACAAGACAGGCGACTGGAAGTGGAAGGCCTCGGCGAGCACCAAGAAGGACAAGAAGGAGGCGAGCCTCTCCGCCGAGGGCTCGGCCTCCGACTCGTCCGTGGACAAAGTGGGCGCCAAGGCTACGGACGGGAAGAACACGGGCGAAGGGGAGGTCAGCAAGGACCAGAAATCCGGCGATTGGAAGTGGAAGGCCTCGGCGTCCCACAAAGACGAAAAGAAAGGCGACGGCACGTCGACGACCGCCGAGGAGAAAGCGTCGGCCGAGGGCTCGCTTTCCAACCCCTCCGTGGACAAGGCGGGCGCCAGTGCCAGCGTCACCAACAAGTCTGCCTCGGGACGTGAAACCAAGGGGTCCGTCGGCGAAGATTGGGACGGGAAGACGGGAACGACAAAGGACACCGCGTCCGTCGAGACCAAGAACAGGGGCAAGTCCGATTCCGCGACGTACGAAAGCACCGAAACCAGCAAGCCCGACGGGTCCACCACAACCGACTCGAAGGTCACCACCAAGAGCAAGACGCCCCTTGGCGAAACCAAGCACGACTATCCGCTGACCTCCGGCAAGGAGGCGAATCCTCCCGTGTCGTACACGCATGGCCTTCCCGCCGTTTAGTCTGGAGATTGTATGCAGCCGTCTTCCACTACCCCCCAGACCCCGGCGTCGCGCTGGCAGTGTCACGCGACTTTCGCTGCCGTGGATCCCTCCATCTTGCTTTCCGTTCTGACCAAGCGCACCTACGCCTGGTCGCAGGGGCGGGTCGTCCCAGCTGACGAGCAGAAGCCTCTCGCGTTCGACACGGAAGAAGAGAAGCGAGACGGAAAGTACGGTGGCGTGATCACCCAGGGTTGCGACGTGTGGCCCATCAAGACCGCCACGGATGTGGTTGTCACGGGCAAGGCCCGTTCGCGAGCCGGGCAGCCCACCACCTCCATGTCCG
>PMLH01000260.1 GCA_003159055.1 Myxococcales bacterium | reverse complement strand
CCGGCAATGATCCCAAGCGGCGTAGAAATCTCGTGCGCAACCCCGACCGCGAGCGTGCCCATGATCGCCGCCCTTCCAGCCCGCTCCAAGCGTTCGTCACGCTGGCCGCTTATTTCGGCGAGCTCCAACCGGTGTCGCAGGAGAAGCTTCGTTCGCTGGTTGCGCATCGCCAAGCCGCCGAAGCTGAGCACGAGTCCGCTCGCGGCTGTCACACTCAAAATCAGGCGCCAGCGCGCCCAGCGCTCCCGATCGCGCTCGCGTTCGGCGCTAGCGACCGCAGCAATTCCCCACCGTCCGGCGGGACCAGCATCCACACTCGCCAGCCCCGCGAGGGCAGTGCGGACGGGAAGCCCAAGGCGGCCAGCCTCGGCTGGTGCCAGACGCAAATGGCTTTGTCCTCGTTCAAGAGCCGCAAGGATTTCCGGCGCAGCGACCCATCGCCCGTCCGTTGAATGCAGGCCCGGCGCGGCTGACTGGACAAGGACCATGCGATGGTTTGGCTGTTCAGTCTGTCCGAATGGGAGTGCTGCAGCGGCCAAGTAGCCCTCGATGGCAGACGGTAGATCGGGCCGCTGCGCGAGCTGGGATTGTGTCGCGTCGGGCTCACGAAGCGTGGACAGATGGGCGCTCAGGGCTCCTGCGATGCTTTGGGCCAGCGTGGTCTGTTCTTGGGCAAAGTCAGCAAGGGCCGCTGCTCCTTCGCGCTCTTCGTCGACGTAGGCCAGGCCGGCGATCGCGGCAATGGTAAGCAGCATCAGCCAGAAAATTGGAGAAGTCTTCATTCGTCGATCACTAGGTGAGCGGATGGTCTGCCCCTTCGCCGGACTCGTTCGCTTCGTGACCCCAGGCACGGCGATTGGAAGCAGCAGTTGTTGCGACGCAAAAGACATGACCCTGACTTGGGGGCAAGCAAGACACGCGCCGAGGTCACAGGCGGAAGCCTAAAAGAACTCGCATTCTCGCACCAGCCCAGATCCGGAATTATTCCTGATGCGGTTGGAATTCCTCCCGGTCCCCTGGCGTCCCATCCGCCAAATTTCACGCAATTCCAGCGTCGTTGGTTGGTACGGCGAGTGCTTAGAAGCGAGCTGTGTGTTCGAAGAGAGCAGTCTGGCCATCCAGCCCGAGGGACCTTTTCCGGGCGAGCCGCAGTCTCGTCGGCGTCGCACTCGCGCTGGCGTGTCTTGGAAAGCAAGCGACAGCCGCCACGGTTGAGACCAACGAATCCGCCAGGAGCTCTAAGCCTTGGCAGCTTGGAGCTGCACGCGCCATTGGCCTGAAGGACGCAATCGCCTACGCCCTGGCCCATCAGCCATCGCTCAGGGCCGCGCTCGACCGAGTGAACGTCGCCGAAGCGGATGCTCAGGTACCGCGAGCAAGCTGGCTGCCGAAATCCTCGCTGTTGGCCGAGGTCCTAGAAGGGACGACCAACAACACCACCGCCTCGACCATCACCACCCAAGATATCGCGTTGCCGCGTATCGGCGGCACCAAGGTTGTTGACAGCGGGACATGGTCCCCATCGCCGTCCAGTCTGGCGGCCATCTCCGGCAGCCAGGAGTTGTTTGACTTCGGCCGTATCGCCGTGCAGAGCGCCGCCAGCGACGCGACCGTCACAGCTGAGCGCTATCGCGCAGCAGCCGAACGCCTGTCCATCGCTCTCGTGGTCAAAGAGTCCTACTTCGCCGCTCAAGGCGCCAAGGCCGTGCTCAGGGCCGCACAGGATGGGTACGAGCGAACGCGGGTTCACCGCGACTTGGCCGAGGCTGGGGTGAGGTCCGGGCTGTTTGCGCCTATCGAGCGCACGCGGGCTGAAGCAGATTTGGCTCGCTTCGATGTCAACCGCATGCGCGCCGAAGGCGGCGTGGCCGTTGCCCAGGTCGTGCTTGCCGCGGCCGTTGGTGTGCCTGACCGCATGCTCGACGCCGCGGAGGAGCTGTCTCCGATTCTGGCGATGCCGTCGCTCGATCAGGCCATCAGCGATGCGGCCGCGCGCGATCCCACGTTGCGGGAGGCCCGCGCGCGACTTGAGGCCCAGCAAGCGACCACGCGCGCGATTGGCGTAGAGATGCGCCCCGACATCTTGCTCACGGGAACCTTTTCCGGCCGGGCGGGTGGGGCGACGCCCAGCGCGGGCTCTGTGGCCAATGGTGGTGGCTGGCTGCCCGACGTTCCCAACTGGGATGCCGGGCTCATCCTGCACTGGCCCCTCTTCGACGGCATCGTCGCCGCTCGGCAACGGGCCTCATCGGCACGCGAACGCGCCCTGCAGAGCGAGCTCGAAGCGATCGGGCAGCAGGAGGTTGCGGCGATACAGCGGGCCTACGTCGGTGCGGAAATCGCCCGTGCCTCGCTGGCCAGTCTTGCGCGATCAGTGGAGGCCGCGCGCGCGAACTACGCCCAGGCCGAGGCTCGATTCAAAGCGGGGCTGGGAACGGCCCTTGAGCTGGCGGACGCGGAGTATTTGCGCACCGACGCCGAGATCCAACTTGCTGGCGGACAGTTCGAGCTTTCTCGAGCGCGCGCGGTACTCGCGAAGCTGACCGCAGAGGAATTGTAGTGTCATCTCCACAAGCCCAGACCGCGCAAGCTGTACCTTCCCTGCCAGGGAAACGACGCCAACGAGCGATTCCCATCGTCATCGCTGTAGGGGTCGCGGTCGTGTTGCTGCTTGGCTTTCTGATGGTGGCCCGCGCTGGCGCGCGCGTGAACAAGATTGCGCTGGCGTCCCTACCGGTGGGCGTGACCGCCGTGCAGGCCCGGGAAACGTCCTTCAATTCTACGCGCCACTACGTCGGCACTCTCAGGCCGTGGGTCGAGGCAAAAATCGGACCTCAGCTCATCTCAGCCTACGTCGGCTCGGTGCTGGTGCGCCCAGGTGACCCTGTTAAACGCGGGCAGGTCATCGGAACCCTCGATTGCCGAAACGCTTCGGCTGCCAGTCAGGGCATCTCAATGCAAGCGAAAGCCATTCAGGCCCAGCAGGTAGCTCTCGCGCACGAAGCGGCTCGGATTGCCGAGCTGCAGACCGGGGGATTTGCTTCGGCCAATGAAATCGAGAGAAAGCAGGCCGACAGTGCTAGCAAACAGGCTGAGCTGATGTCCACCAAGGCGCGCCTGGAACGCGCCACACTGGAGGTCAGCGACTGCGTGCTGCGCTCGCCGTTCGACGGCGAGGTTTCCGATCGCACCATGGATCCCGGGGCCTACGTGCATCCAGGTCAATCCATCGCCGTCGTGATCGATCGCAGCACGGTGCGCGTCGAAGCCGATGTTCCCGAGGAAGATTTCGACGTGGTCAAGCCCGGCGTCAAGGTGGATGTCCTGGCGCTCTCCATCGGCCGCCATGTGCTTGGGTCCATCGCCCGTCGTTCGCCCGCAGCCGACCCTTCGACACGGACCGTGCACTTCGAGGTCGACCTTCCAGATTCCAATCGGACACTACCCGTCGGAACCACCGCAGAGCTCGCCGTGGACGCTGGGGCGGCCTTGCCAGCCATGGAGATTCCGCTTGCTGCCGCTGCCGTCAAGGGCGGGAAGGCAACGATCTTCCTGGCCGACAACGGGCAGTCGCGGAAGGTCGTCGTGGATGTGCTTGGGGAAAAGGCGGGCAGGTTGTTTGTGGCCACGTCCTTGCCCGCCAAGTCTCTTGTCATCACAGAGGGCCGAACCCTGCTGAAGGAAGGCGAGAGGATCCAGGTAAGCCTTGAACCTTTTGCGGGAGGTGTGAAATGACGGGCCTGTCCCTTCGCAATCCCATTGCGATCCTGATGATCTGCGTTGGACTGGTGGTGTTTGCCCTGGTTGTCACCCCGCGCATGAGCGTGGACACGTTCCCTGAGCTCACGCCGCCCGTGCTGGTGGTGGGTACCTTGGCGCCCGGGCTTGGCCCCAAGGACGTGGAAAAGACCATCACCTGGCGCATCGAGAAGTACGTCAGCGCCACCCCTGGGGTTGACCACGTCGAAAGCAACTCACGCAACAACCTCAGCGTGGTCTTTGTCTGGCTCAAGTGGGGTACGGATCTGAATTCGGCACAAACCCTGGTGCAACAGCAAGTTGCGTTCGCCATGTCCGCGGTGCCCAAATCACTTCGGCGTATTGCCTCCCTTCGTCTCTGCAATACGATCCCTCGAACGCACCGGTGATTCAGGTTGCGGTGTCGGGCGGCGGGCTCTCCGGGCCTCAGCTCTATGACTATGCATTGAACTCCATCGAGCCTATTCTGGAAGGCATCTCGGGTGTGGCCAGCGCCGCCATCAACGGCGGCCGGCAGCGCCAGATCAACGTCATCGTGAATCCGGCGCGGGCCCAAGCGCGCGGCCTGACCTCGACGGACGTCGCGGCCGCAGTGGCGCAATCGAATGCCTTGCTGCCCTCGGGCGAGCTGATCGCTGCGACCTTCGACGCCAACGTGTACACCAACGCCGTCGCCCAACGGGTGAGCGACATCGGCGATGCCATGGTGAAGCTCCGGGGTGGCAAGCCGGTTCTCATCCGTGACGTTGCCCGCATCGAGGATGGTGGCTCGCCGGAAACGCAAGCGGTCGCGGTGAATGGAAACGACGCCGTGTACCTGAACGTGCTGCGCATCCCTGGCGGCAACACGCTGGAAATCGTCGAGGCTGTGAAGAAAGTCGTGCACGACCTCAAGGACTTGCCCGCTGGCGTGGAGGTGAAGCCCATCTTCGACCAGTCCACGTTTGTCCGGGCTACCTACGATGGCCTGAGGAAGGAAGTCGTCCAGGCCCTGGTCCTCATCGCGCTGGTCATTCTTCTCTTTCTTCAGAGCGTGCGCGGAACCGTCATCGTATCGGTGGCCATTCCTCTTTCCTTCGCAGTCACGCTCATTGTTCTGTATGCGGGCGGCCACACGCTCAACGCCTTTACACTCGGCGGATTGACCTTGGCCATGGGCCGTTTGGTCGACGATGCGGTGGTGGTGCTCGAATCGATCCACCGCCGCCAGCGGCAAGGGCTGACGCCCTACCAGGCTGCGCTCGAAGGGGCCAATGCCGTGGCCTTGCCCGTGCTCGCATCCACGCTGACGACCATGGCGGTGCTGTTGCCCGTGGTTCTACTCGCTGGCCTGGCCAAGAAGTTGTTCGTTCCGCTTGCGCTCACCGTCGCGGTCAGCATGATTGCTTCGTACTTCGTCAGTATGTGCGTTACCCCGCTGGCGTGCCGGTACTTCCTCACGCACGAAGAACCCGGCAAGCTTCGCCGGGCGGTTGCCGGCTTCATCGACCGCGTGGCGAACGGCTACGCAAACACCCTGCGCCGGGTGCTTCCCTTCCGCGGCACCGTGGTGGCTGCGGCAGCGCTGCTGGTGCTGGCAAGTGGCTGGATGGCCATGAAATTGCCCAGCACGTTCTTCCCGGAGATCGACGAATCGATGGAGAGAATCTACGTACGGCTTGCCCCCGGCACGTCCCTTACCGACGCTGCCCAGAAGATCAACACCATGGGCAAGGTGCTGGCCAGCGAGCTGCCCAAGGAGGACGTGGAGTTGGTCCTCACCAACGTGGGCTCGCCGCAAAATGCGCGAAGCGCGATGAACAGCCCCAATGCTGGCCCGCACATGGGGTTCATCCGTGTTGCCCTGGCGCCGCCGGAGAGCCGCAAGGCCAGCCAGCGCGAAATCGCCGACAAAATGCGAGAGATTTTGAATCGCAACTTTCCGGGTGTCGAATTCTTGCAATGGCCGGGTGGCCTAGTGGCCAGCGTCTTCTCCAATGGCTACTTGGCTCCGCTGGTGGTCGAGATCTCTGGGGACAACCTGCAGATTTTGGAAGAACAGGCGAAAGCCGTGGCCGCCGTGGCTGGCACGGTTCCCGGCATTCGCGATCTCTATCCGTCGCTACAAGTGAACTATCCAGAAATTCGCGTGGAGACGGATCGGACCCGAGCGGGAATGGTTCACGTCTCGTCCCGTGCCGCTGCCCAATCCACGCTGGAAGCAACCCTTGGCAACATCAACACGCCCAGCGTGTGGATCGACGGGAACAACGGGCAGTCTTACTACGTGGTCACCTACCTCGACGGCCGCGTGGTCAACGATCCCGACGCACTGGCCAGCATTCCGGTGCGCATCGGTGAGTCCGGCAACGCCGTCACGCTAGGCGCCTACAGCAACATCCGGCGCGCACTCGGTCCTATTGCCATCGAGCGCAATCGCCTTCAGCGCGTGGCACACGTCCTCATGCAAACCGAGAGGCGGGACATCGGCAGCGCCGCGCGCGAACTGGAGCAACGGCTAGCCTCCGATCCGCAGACGCGCGGCCTGGATATTCGCTTCGTTGGACAAGTGGAACTGATGCGTACCACATTCTCTGGCCTGGGCCTGGCGCTCGCACTCGCGGTCATGGTCGTCTTCATGATCATGGCATCGCAGTTCAAGTCGCTGCGCCTGCCCTTCGTCATGCTGTTCACGATTCCGGTGTCGTTGCTCGGCATCGTCCTGGCATTGCTGGCCGGGGGGCAGGGATTCTCGGTGACGGCGCTGATGGGGATCCTGATGGTTGTTGGCATTGCGGTGTCGAACGGAATCCTGCTTGTCGACGATGCCAATCGGCGATTCAGCGACGGCGTGGACAAGGTCGAGGCGGTCATCGCCGCTGCTCGCACCCGGTTTATTCCTATCGCCATGACCAGCA
This sequence comes from Myxococcales bacterium, assembly GCA_003159055.1. The sequence continues at coordinate 4,851 of PMLH01000260.1, read as the reverse complement.
TCGCCACTGTGATTGGACTGATTCCCACCGCGCTCGGCATCGAGGCAAGCACCGAGTCCAACCGTCCATTGGCCCTGGCGGTGGTCGGCGGACTCACGTCGTCGACGCTCCTCTCGCTGTTCCTCATCCCGGTGATGTTTCTGCTGCTTGCGCGCCGACCGGCTGGACTGCTAGGCCCGATCCTCGCTGTGCCGGTGGCAAGCGTGCTGACGTGACTACCTTTCGCTCAAATCAAACACACGGATCCAAGCTGAAGCTGGCGCTGGCTGGCGGTTAGCTTGGCTTCGCCCCGGCCGCTGTCAATCCCGCTGCCCGGGATTGCCGGCCTCCCGACCACGGCCGACCCCGGCATCATTGCCTTGGCGGCCGAGACCGCCATCGGGTCGAGTGGGAATCGCAAGACCGCCATCGTTTCCCGATCCCGGGAAGACCAAGCCGGCATCCCTGCCAACGACGACAGCGGCGTCTCTGCCAACGACGACACCGGCGTCCCTGGCGCCACGACCGCCGACGTCGGGTGCAAGGAAACCAGTGCCGGCGTCTCCAAGCGTCCCCGGGTTTACGATGCCGCCGTCACGGACTGGCGGCACCGGGGTGGCCACTTCACCCCTCGGGATGCTGGCGTCTGCGTTGCGCACGGTGCCGCCGGGGCCAGCTTCGGGCGCGACCGGAGGAATCTGGGCATCGGATCGAGAAGACCCCGATGAACCCCCGCTCGGTCCTGTCGGAGCGTCCGCAGCGCCGAAAGCGGCGTCGGGCGTGCTTGCTGGGGGCTGGGGTACTCCCGCGTCTGCTTGCCCCGCTCCCGGCTGCGGAGAGGCGTCGGCGGTCAGCGTCGAGGTGCCAGTGTTTTTCGAGGTGCCCGTGCTGGTCTCCGGCGTGGGGCCAAGCTCGGTTCGTATTCCGCAGGAGGGGCCACCGAGGGCCAGTGCCGCGCAGAAGCCGAAGAGTACTGTCCGAACCGGGGAAATTGGCATCGTGTTCTCCTGAAGATGGGGTCGCGTTTTCATTAGAGGCGCCGGCCGCGTTGGACCGCCAATTCTTTGCGATCTTTCACAGCGCCGTCGTGTCCGGAAAGGTGCCGCCAGAGCTCACATCGCTGTCGTCACCCAACCGAACGCCGGCCTTGAATGCCTATCTCTGGACAGCTCTTGAGGCGCCGGGTCCGTAAGAAGAAGCAAGCTAGCCCTCTGCGTCAGTGAGCCCAGTTGTCCTGAGCCCGGCGCAGCTCGAGCCCGCTTCGTCGAGTCGTGGGGGGGGGCGAAGGCTGCAGAGGAAGGCGCGGCGATCGTCCAAGCGCGGCTGACGCTTGCGGGGCGCAGGATTTTTCAGCAAGATGCTGCAAATGCACGGCGGGAGATGCTTGGTTCCGTTTGTTTTTCTGATGCTCGTGGCGTCCGATGCGGAAGCCAGAAGCACTGATGCCCGGGAGCGCCAGGCAAGGAAGGCTTGCTTGTCGGGGGACTATGAAAGAGGCGTGGAAATGCTCGCTGAGCTCTTTGTCGAGACCGAGGATACCGTTTTCATTTACAATCAGGGCCGATGCTTCGAACAGAACCTGCGCTATGAGCAGGCGATCGGTCGGTTCCAGGAGTTCCTGCGTGCAAGTCCGCGGGCGACCCGACAAGAGAAGGTGGAGGCAAACAAGCACATCGCGGACTGTCAGGCACTGCTCGACAAGCGTACCGAGAAAGGCCCCGCTACGGCTGAGCATCCTGTCGCGCCAGCCTCTGAACCGGTTGAGCAACCCGCACATCTGTCTGACCCTCTGCCAGCACAGGTCGCCGTGCAGACGACATCGCCGATTGCTCCAGCAGTCCCGGATTCGGCCGGGGCAGGTCTGCGCCTTGCCGGGGTCTTGACGGCGTCCGTGGGCGGCCTGGCGTTCGCTGCAGGAGTTGCCCTCAACGTCAAAGCAAACAGCCTGACTAGCGAACTCGAGAGGCCGTCCAACTACACACGCAGCAAAGCGTCTCAGCGGGAGACATACATTACTTTGGGCTGGGTGGGCTACGGCGTCGGTGCGACCTGTGTCGCGGGAGGAATTGTTCTCTACTACCTCGGTTATGCCGCCGGTCAGAGGCCCAAATCCTATCCGTCGATGGCTCTGATGCCGTCGATCGGCCCCAATGAAGTCGGCGCGACCCTTGGAGGGGCCTTCTAATGGCAGTCAGCTCGTCCTCGCCGATGTTTTCATCATGGAGGCGCACCTGGGCTTCTGCTGTGGCGTTGATGTCATTGGTCGGCTGCTTTCGCAGCCTGAACCTCGACGTGCCCAACATGGTCTGTCAGACGAATGAGAATTGTCCGACTGGCCTTGTTTGTGTGAGCGAGAAGGGAGTTGGTCGATGTCGTCAATCGGGGGAGCCGGATGGTGGCTACGGTGACGGGCTAGTTGGAACTGACCTGGGCCCGATACTGGATGTCCAACTCGGGACGGACAGGACACCCTCCCTGGACAGCCTATCGATGGACGGCAGCAACTCATCACAGTCGGATGCGACTGCTGATGTGCCACCGAGCGTTGACCAGGGGTCAGGTTCCGGCCTCGACGGTCCAGCGCCAGAAGTGCAAGACGCTCCGACCCTGACGGACCTTTCTCTCCCAACGGACGGAAAGGTCATAGACTCGTCGAGCGGGACGCCAGTGGATCTTGGGAACGATTTGCCGGTTGAACCCGCCGATGGAAAGGTTGATCGCACGGGAGATGCAGCAACGCCCGACACTCCGCGCCCGCCAGTCTGCGGAAACGGCGTGGTCGAGCAAGGCGAGCAATGCGATGACGGCAACACCTTCACTGAAACCTGCACCTATGGGCTTGCGTCGTGCATGGTCTGCGACGGCTCCTGTCAATCCATCGCTGGGGCGACCTCGTCCTGTGGCGATGGAAAAGTCGATTCGGCCCACGAACAATGTGACGATGGCAACGTCGTCACCGAGACCTGTGCCTACGGCCGCACTTCATGCACCGTCTGCAACTCCACATGCCAGTCGGTCGCAGGTGCAACGTCTTACTGCGGCGATCGGAAAGTCGATGCGGCGAACGAACAGTGCGATGACGGGAACACCGTCGTCGAAAGCTGCACCTACGGGGTCGCGTCGTGCACCGTCTGCAACGGCGCCTGCAAGTCAGTTCCCGGGGCGACTTCATACTGCGGTGACGCAAAAATAGATGCCGCGCGCGAGCAATGCGATGATGGCAATACTGTCACCGAGACGTGCGCCTACGGCCGCACCTCATGCACCGTCTGTAACTCCACATGCCAGTCGGTTGCGGGTCTCACTTCCTATTGTGGTGATGGGACGACCGACGCCGAGCACGAGCAGTGCGATGACGGCAATACTGTCACCGAAGCCTGTGCCTACGGTCTCACGTCGTGTACCGTCTGCAACGCCACGTGCCACTCCGGTGCGGGCACGACTTCGTACTGTGGCGACGGTATGGTGGATTCGGCTCATGAGGATTGCGAGGGGACTGGCGCATGCACGATCGGAGGCGTCTCCGGACAGTGCTCGGGTTGCGCGTGCGGCAGCGTGATGGTCCTGACGCCTCCCGATCACGTGGGATGCGATTACAGCAATCAGACCTGCGGAAACGCCGGGTTCGCCGGTGCTGATTTCTACTTCAGCTGGTCTGGCGCCGACCCCGCGTTCTGGGCCAACAACCCTGGAATGCAGGGGCTGGTGGATTTGGGGGCTGTTACTGGTAGCCTGACGAAAGTCGCAATTCCTACCGCCGGCTACACGGTCTCCGTGCCCGCTACGCTGAATCACGTCTATGTCTCGATGGCCTCGACGAGTGAGCCTGGCCATTACATCGTATTCCGCGTGATTGGCTTGGACGCAGACGTGGGCGCTTCCATCCTGTGGATCTACATCTGATCGGCACGAAGCGCGCCGACCAGCTCTCAGTCACGACCGCGCACCTTGGACTCTACAGCTGCGTTCCGCTGAAGATCCTCTCGGTGCGCGTCTCAAGCTCCCCCAGCGAATCGAGCACCAGGTCGGCGATGCCCAGGCGAGGATCGCGGCGCAGCTCGACTTCAGGAATGGCGATGCATGTCATTCGCGCAGCCTTGGCAGCGATGATTCCGTTCACCGAATCCTCGATGGCGACGCAATTCGTTGCGGGAACCCCGAGCTTGGCGGCGGTGGAGAGATAGACGCCGGGGTGGGGCTTGCCCAGGCGCTCCTCCTCGGCCGAGTGGATCACGGAGAAGACGTCGCCCAAGCCGAGCTTCTCGCACGCGGCCGTGATCAGCCGATAGGGCGAAGAGGATGCGAGCGCCAGCCGCAGTCCGCGACCGCGCAAGAATTCGATCGCCGCAACGACGCCATGCTTGGGTTCTCCCCTGGCCAGAAAGAGCCCTTCCACCACATCAATCAGTTGTCGCTCGACGGCCTCCAGGTCCGGCGTCCAGGGAAAGCGTTCGTGCCAATAGCGAACCACTTCATCGTATCTGAGCCCCGTCGTCTGCAGGCACATCGGCGCCTCAAGCGGAACGCCAAGCGGGCGAAACACGGTCAGCTCTGCCTGGTGCCACAGCGGTTCGGAATCGATGAGGACGCCATCCATGTCGAAGATGACCGCGGGCGCACGGGTCAGGCTCATGCCGGGAATTGCCTTCTTACGCCAAGATTTTCCATCGCCGCGTTCACCCGAACATACTATGGCGGTGGCAATATTCCTTCAAGCCGTGCTTCAATTAAACACCGCCGCTCAACGCCATTCCCCCCGGCCGGAAAAAGGACTTGTCCCCCCGCCGCAAAGGGGATGAGAGGAAGGTGAACCCCGTGAACTGCGTCCGGGGGTGAATATAATGGACATGACTGCATGGTTATCTCACGGGG
>PMLH01000237.1 GCA_003159055.1 Myxococcales bacterium | reverse complement strand
CCGAAAATCTATCGCCGACGCTCAAGCGGCCTCACGGTAATAGAAGTTGAGGAGCCCACCGAGGCGCGAGCGACAGGCGACTTTGCCATCAGCCCCGTTGTCATTCGTTGCACCGACCTTCTGCTTCACGCCTCCCGATTCGAGAATCGCGATGAACGACTCCGTGACGATGTCGGCAGAGACGCGCTGGTCGGTCACGCGCTTCAGCGCCGCCTCGCGAGCTTCTCGGTCCTCGTCGTTCCTGGAGATGCGGGCGAGGACGTTCTGGTCGGTCAACTCCTCCACGGCCGCCAGACGGACGGCAGGCTTGGAGTGCTTCCACTTCGGTTTGAACCAGTCTGCGATGCTCATGCGAGTATCCCTATGGCCCTGGTCATACCCGCAAATCCGCTGTGATGTCCACCCTGCGGCCGTCGTCCCAGCTCTCGATGGCGACGGCGGCGGCGAGGCGACGGCATACGCATTGCCGTGCTGGTGTCCGCAGGTTGTAGCAACGTCGGTGGGGCACCGGACAGCTCCCCTGGCAAGGCCTCCCAGGACTCGCCAGTTGGCGTACCCACGGAAGCCGGAGCTGGCGGCGCTTGGTGGTACCGACGTTTTCGTCTCCTCCCAAGGTACCGGCGGCACGATGAGCATTTCCACCGGCGTGCCGGATGGCGCGCTCGCACTCGACTCGGGCCAAAGAGGGACCGGCGGACAGGTCGATGGTGGAATTTCCGTTGCCGCGGACGGCGCCCAGGGCGGTGTCACCGGTAGCGACGCCCCCACCACGAGCGGCGCCCAGGGCGGTGTCACCGGTAGCGACGGTTCTGCCACCGGCGGCTCTGACGGCGACAACCCGAATCCCGACCGGGGTACCGCAGACGGTGCTGACACCGAGTCAGGCGGTAGTGCAGGCGGATATCTCGATGGTACCTGGACGATGCTCTCCCTCACATGCAACGGAACCCCCACGGACATAGTTGGACGAGATTTCACGAACACCTGGACGGTCTCAGGTGGAACCTGCAAGCTCACGACCATATTGTTGCAGAGCCCCTGCGAAATGACCTTTGACTGCACGATCAATTACGCCTCTGCGAGCACATTTGCCGTGACGGAGGGTCCTGCGACGTGTTCCGCCGGCTGCGATACCTCTTGCAGCGCCGTCGACGGCACTGCAGCCTTTGAAGGAATCTACAGTGCATCGACTCAGCAAATGATGCTGAGCAGATCGCAAGCGCGGGATGGCGATCCGACATGCCCTTCGGGACCTGTGGTCTACACATATCGGAAGTCGTAGAGTCCAGTCGGTGGGCGAGGTGCATGCCGAATCGAAGGAGTGAGTTACGTGCCCGAGTCGACGGAGCAGAGGCGGCGGGGCCGTCTGCCTTGCGGCCTCCTTCGTCGGTTGCCGGGCCTAGGTGATCCCTACCGGTCGACCGTGACCGACGTTCTTCCATTGGCGGTCACATGAACCGTCACCGTCCAAGGCTGGCAGCATACCGAGCAGTCCCGCACGAACACTTGGTCACCCGGCGCATCCATGTCGACATCGGACTCCAGGTCGAGCGCGTCCTGCTCTCCGCAATACGGACACCGGTAAAGCCTGTCCATCGCTTCTCAAAATCCGTCCGCGACCCGCACGGAAATGCGCCCGCCTGATTTCTGAAGTTGCTCCAGGCCCTGGGTGAGATCGCGCACCGAGATGGTCGCTGTCAAGGGCACCTCAAGGCCCTGTTCGAGCCAACCCGCAAGAACCTCGAGGTCAGCCGGGCGAGACTTGACGTTGACGAAATGAACCCGGGTGCGCGCGAACAGGCTGGCGGCCTTGTCGGCTGCAAACNNTCGAACTGGCCATCGAGCTGACTCTGCGTGTTTCCAGGCAGTTCATCCTTGGTGCGGTCCAAGACCTTGACCGCGCCGAGTCGCCGTGCGAGCTCGAGTCCAGCGCCAGAGCCCACGGCCGTCACGGATGCATTCAACTTCCTCGCGATGCCCACGGCGATCGATCCCACCCCGCCTGAGACGCCAGTCACCAGAACCTGCCCGCCGATGGCCGGTAGCCGCCCGAGATCGCGGATGGACTGAATCGCGGTGAGACCGGTCGTGGCGGACGCGGCTGCAACCTCGTGCGACACGCCTTTCGGCTTCATCGCGATTTCGTCGCACTTCGCGATCAAGGCTTCCGCGAACGCGCCACGCTTGTTGAAGGGTCCGTAGGGTAGAAATCCGAAGACCTCATCGCCCACTGACCTTTCGCCGACGTCGGGCCCAGCAGCATCCACGGTGCCAGAGAAGTCATAGCCCACAACGAGCGGCCGATTTCGTCCGTGCAGGAACTTCATCTTCCCGAGCAAGACCTTGTAGTCCGCCGGGTTGAGGGCCGACGCAACCACGCGAACGCGAACTTCGCCGCGCCCAGGTGTGGGTAGCGGCAAGTCCATTTGCTTGATGCCGTCGAGCGGCCCGTACGCGAAGGCTGCCATGGCTTTCATTCGACGTACCTAGCGCGCGCCCCGCGACAACGCCGCAAGAATCGGCACGGCCGTGGCACCATCCGGAAAGTTGCGGGCAACGGCCCGGAAGAGTTGCTGGCAATTTGCATCATTCAGGATCGGTGCAGACATCTTGGTGAAAGGCCGAGAAACCGGCGGCCGAGCTGTGTCAGACTGCGGTTCGATGATCCGTCTCGCCGGGGCTTACCCCCGCCTCCGCTTTCGCTCGATGGAAGACACCGCCCGACCAGGCCGGCTGGCCTCGCCGACCACCTGTGCGGAGACTGCGTTTCTGCTCGTCGTGACCGCCGCCCCGCAGAACACGTCGTACTTCGACGCAAGCAACGACTGGTGAACCGGTCCTCCGAATTTCGCCATGTGCTTCCCGGCTGTCCCCCGCCAGCATGGAAACTCGATCCTGCCGCGAAATCGAGCGTTGTAGCTCTGTTTCCCTTCCCCATGGGATCCAAGCACTGCCATAGCCGACCGAGTCGCGGGCGTCCACGCCCTTGCCCCGTTATCCTTCGAGGAGCCTTTCCACTCGGCCGGTTTCCACCATGCGCACCCCCACCTTCTCCGTCCCGTTGCCCGCTTCCTGGCCGAAGCACGCCAAAGCCGCCACGCTCCACGTCATTTCCCTCGCCCACTTTGCGCTCACCCATGTGCGAGGTTGGGCCGCCAATAGCCCGATCCTCCGCGTGCACCTCGCTGCCGAGCGCGATCAACTCAACAGCGAAGTCGCCATGCTGGGCGAGGAAATCCGGATCAAGGACGCCCGCATGGCCGCATTGGTTCCGCACCGACGTCCCCACTACCCGCCCCGCGAGCGCATGGCCATCCTGCAGCTCATGGCCGCCCGTGGCTGGTCCAAGGCCCAGGCCGGCCGTCGCTTCCTGGTCACCGACGACACGGTCGCTACCTGGAACGGCCGGATCGAGGAGGATTGGCCCGGGGCACTCGTGAAAGACACCGTACCAGTCAACAAGTTTCCCGACTTCGTCGCCGCGATGGTCACCAAGCTCAAGAGGCTCTTTCCCGTGATGGGCCGACGTCGCATCGCCGACTTCCTCGCCCGCGCGGGCCTTCACATCGCGCCGTCAACTCGCTCGAGTCGATAGAGCGACTTCGCGCTCTCGTGGCCTTTTTCATTGAAGAGCACAACACCCAGGTGCCACATTCGGCATTCTCTGGCCAGACCCCGGATGAAATGTACTTCGGCACCGCTGTCGACCCGCCGGCGCAATTGGTGGCGGCCCGGAGCAAGGCGCGGACGGAGCGTCTTGCAGCGAATCGCGCGATGACTTGCGACCGGTGCAGCGGTCAGCAAGCCAGCCTTCCCGAATCGCCAATTCCTCCATGATTTCAGCGCTGACGCTGTTGCGTACGCTTTTCTGCGAAAGGTCTGCGCACACAGCTGGGTACCGGACGGGGAGAAGACCAGTAGCATGGTCGCAGGCCGCCGCCGTGATCGCGTCCGCGCCTACCTCGACCGCCGGGAAGAGTCGGTGAATTGCGTAGTACCTGCGCCTTTTCAAACAAAGTCGGATGAACAATTCGAGGGGGAAGCTCTCATGAGTCTTCGTTCGCAGCAATGTTGAGCCCAGATTGTGGGCGTCAACCGGCGTCGTCGTTGCCCAGACAGTACTTCTTGATCTTCGTATAGAGAGTCGAGATGGCGATGCCAAGAGAGCGCGCGGCGCGGGTCCGGTTTCCGCCATGGGCCTGCAGCGCCTGCTGGATAGCCGCCTTTTCGTGCTCCTGCAACGACTGCGGAGCGCTGGTGCCGCTGGACATGGGGCCGACGACCAGGGGCGGGACCGCGCGGGCTTCGTGGCGTGGCTGGAAGAAGACCAGGTCCTTGACGCCCAATTCGGGCCCCCTGGCCAGCGCGGCTGCTGCTTTGATGACATTCCTCAGCTCGCGCACGTTACCCGGCCAGTCGTGGGCGCGCAGCAACGCCAAGGCCGGCGGTGACAGGGTCAACTCCCTTCCCATCTGGGCCATGAACAGGGCGATCAACTCCGGCAGATCCTCCAGGTGGTCGCGTAGAGGCGGCAACTGCAGGATCGCGGTCGACAGTCGAAAGTACAGATCCTGGCGAAACGCGCCCGCCTGGACCTGACTGCTCAGGTTCCGATTGGTGGCTGCGACAATGCGAACGTCGAACGACACCGTGCCGCCGCCAACCCGCTGCACCTGGCGCTGCTCCAGCGCCCGCAACAACTTGGGCTGTAGGTCCAGGGGCAGCTCGCCAATCTCGTCAATGAACAGGGTTCCGCGGTGGGCCCGTTCGAACACGCCAGCGCGCGCGGCCACCGCGCTGGTGAAGGCGCCCTTCTGATGCCCGAACAGCTCGCTTTCGATCAGGGAAGGCGGCGCTGCTGCGCAGTCGAACACCACGAACGGGCCGCTGGCCCGGGGACCGACGTCGTGGACGGCCCGGGCCATCACCTCCTTGCCGGTGCCGGTCTCGCCGGTCAAGGTGATGGTCAGGTCGGTCGGGGCGATGCGCCCGAGCAGGGCAAAGATCCGACGCATGGCCGCGGAAGACCCGACCGCATGGCCGAAGCACGCCGGCACGCCGGCCAGCTCGTCGTCCCGGACCGGCTCGTTCGCCAGCCGGTCGAGCTTGCCGAGCGCAGTCCCCGTCTCGAAGCGAAGCTTGGTCGTCCCGACCGTGATCTCGGTTCCGCTGGACAGCACCACCTCCTTGATGGCGATGTTGGCAATCCGGGTCCCGTTGCTACTGCCGAGATCCCTCAGGACTATCCCAGCCGGGGTGCGGAAGAGCTCGGCGTGGCGGTTCGACACGTGGGGATCGCCGAGGGCGATCGCAACTCCGTCGCCAGCGCCCACGACCAGCGGCTCGTCGCCAATCTCGATCCAGCGGCTCGGCTGCCCCGCCACATCGACCACCAACCAGGCCACAGCGTCGCGCGCCATGGAGTCCGCTTTCAGGATCAGCGTCTTCTCACGCGGATCGGTGCCACTCATTTGTCCCACAAGCCTACACTTCGCACTCTCCGGATTCCAGAGACCCTCCGGAATTCGGAGGGTCGACCTGAACAGCAGCGGCTGCAACCTGGCCGGAAAACTGGGTTCTGCCCTGTTTGGCCCGTGTCCTCGGCGCGGCACGAGGCTTGAATAACCCGAGGGCATGGAGTCTCGCACGTTGGCCTTGCGCGCTATGGCCCTTTCCGTCGCGGCGGCGTTGGCCTTCGCTGTCTGGCAAGACCGCCACACGGGCGAGCACGCCGCGGCTCCGGCTCCAGCCAGGCCCTCGCCCATCATCGTGACCCCGCTGCCCGACCCGTCCGTGACTTTGTCAATGCGAAGCGTCAATAGCTCGGAGGCGAGCACCTTCACCATCTTCAAGGACGGTCACGTCGACGCTGCCACAGAAACCGCGTTGAAGCATTTCTTGCGCTGCCGCCGCACCGGACGTGAGCATCCACTTTCGCCCGGGGTGCTGGTGCTGCTGGTGTCGGTGGCGCAGCAGTGGCCTGGACGAATGATTGAGATCGTGTCGGCCTTCCGCGCTCCTCCATTTGGCGCACTTCATTCGAAGCACTTCACCGGCCACGCCATCGATTTGCGGGTCGAAGGGACAAGGACGTCGGAGCTGCGTGATTTCGTCTGGCAGAACCACCATGAGGTGGGTGTGGGCTACTATCTGCATGAGAACTTTGTCCACATGGATTGGCGGCCGGGAGAGGTCGACATGGCCTGGTCGTCGGGCACCGAGAGCGACACGCCCAACTACGCCCCGCGCTGGGCGTGGACTGCCCGACACCCGGCCGTGCAGCGCGGGTGCGGACTGCGATGCTCGTAGGGACAGCCCGGCGAGGCCCCGGCGCCCATCATGGCCAGCTGTGTGCGGGGACATTCCGCACTTTCGTGTACGCAACTTCGACGGCTCCAATATCGTTGAGTCTTTTGCTAGCGAGCCAAGGCTGGTGATGCTTTCGTGATGATAGACATCGCCACGGCGACGCCACGGACCCGCTGCACGTACGACCACCGTCTTCGCGACCAAGTCGTCAGGTCCGGTACCAGATGCCTGCCCAAGCACGTGGCCATCCCGCGCTCCACCGTTGCGACGTGGCGACGGCGCGGTTCGCGACCCGTCGTTACCATCGAGCCGATGACTCACGACCGCCAGCAGTTGGTCGCGGCCGTCGCAAAGCTTGAACAGCAGAAGCGCATCCTCGCGGCTGTGGTCCGAGTTCTTCATGCGCTGCTTCGGGCTTCAGGATTTACCCTCGCTGGCGAACGGCTCCCCGAAGGCAGCGCCAAGGCCGGAATTCTGCGCGCTATCGCCAGTGCAACACCATTCCTTCCCCTGGCCGTGATCTTGCGGATCGTGCATCTCCAGCCCGGCCGATACCACCGGTGGAACCGGGCATCCACGGCGGTTTGCGGTTTGGACGATCGCTCCTCGTGCCCAAGAACCAGCCCCAGCCAACTCACGCCCACCGAGGTGGCCAACATCAAGGACATGGTG
>PMLH01000617.1 GCA_003159055.1 Myxococcales bacterium | reverse complement strand
TCCCTGAATCAGGTCCCTGAATTGCGGGGCTGGCCAGACGTGGCAGAGGCCTTTACGAGCCTTGGATGCCATCGCAGCGTTGTACGCTCAGAAGTACGGGACCAGCGTCGCGCCGGGCAAATCTGCGTTCGAGCGACCTATTGGAGGCACATACTCGTCAGCGAGTCCCCATCGCGGGCTGTGCGTGACCTGAAAATCAAGGATTGCATACGGAGCCCGTGACAACCGCTTCGGACCCGCCTGCGCCGCAAGCATCACGTACAGCCCAGCGATGGAACTTATCAGATTCGCCAGGTTTGCCCGCGGCAGATTGGTTTCGCGGTCGTGTTTGNNCCATCCGCGAAAAGGAGCGATGGCGCCATAGCGGCGAAACATGGTGAGTTGGACCTCCCACGCCTCCAGCTTCAAAACGTCGCGGAGCTTGCAGTAGTCGTTGGTGGAGTATCGATCGTTCTTGGCTTCAGAGTACCCATTTTCTACGAGGATCGTTTTCCAGGCACTCTCGACGTCGGTGCATGCAAGAATTAGGAGTTGTCGGATCTCGTGTCCAAATGCTTGGCGATTTGCTTGGTCTGGCTCGATTGTCCGTAGCACATGACGAAACCGATCAAGCAACACGTTTGCTGACGTAACCGCCCCCGAAAAGCGTTCCCTCTCGTCTTGTCCTGGTTCGCTATAGTCACCACGCCAAATGCGAGGGTGCCTCTCGCCTGGTGTCCGAGCCTTAGCGACAACGGCCCCCTTCCACCGCCGCTCGATCGCGGAGAGGACAGTTGTCTCGTCAGGTGGCTGGCCGGGGTTCACCTCAAGAAGCTGAATCGGATCGGTGTCCATCTGGACAGCGGCGAGCACCCACACTGAGCCACTACCAGCAGGGTCGTCAAAAACCCATCGACGGCCAGGTTCCCACAGCGCTCGGTCTGGTAGAGGTGGCGGTCGTCCGCCAGGCCTCTCCGGCGGCTCGTACTGAAGGCCTGGCCAATCAAATGCCCAGCAGCGCATGCCTAGCAACGATACCATGGCTGGCGACATCGACAGCTATCGTGGAGAGGAGGTCCGCGGCACTATCGAAGTGGAAGTCTTCCACGCCTTCTCTTGGAACAGGGTGACGATCAGCCGTCATCGACTCTCCAGCAAGACCAAGGTCTCTGGTCTTTTCCGCAGTCATGCCCTACTCGTCAGCGCGGCTCTTCAGTCGATAGTGCTTGGTGCGTTGGCGTGTTTTCGCAAGCACGGCAGCCGTCGCCAGCCGCGCGGCCAACAGGCCCCTACCTCGCGACCTTGGCCTTGCCGCCAACGGTGACGAGGATGGACCGTGGCGGTCTTGTGGCCACTGTCCCACCAAGACCAACATTCGATAGCCAACGTCCACCCTCAGAGAGACACAGCGTGTGCCAGTTCCGGGCATCGTCGACGGGCACATGTTGGGAACCAAGTTCGATGCGTCGAAACTACGCGTTCCGCCAATCGGATTTGAGCAGCCCCAAAGAAGAACCGCAAGGAAGCAGAACTCCCCCTTACAGCCGAGCCGTCGTGTCGGGAACGGGAATGGCCACCTGGATTCAATTCCTGTAATCGGACACCTCACTGGCATGACGACGGAAATGCAGATCGCCAACCTAGTGGCCGCCCCGGTGCGCTCGGTTGCTCCTCAAGACTACGCCTTTTGAAACCGCGTACAAGTGACCCAGACTACACTCCACCCTCCCCGCCACCCAACCGCAGCCATCGGGCCTCGACCATCGCCGTCGTCGCGCTCGGGGCGATGTGGGTGTACCGCTCGGTAGATGCGCTATCGCTGTGCCCGAGCAACGCACCGATGACCTTCTGACCAGCGCCCATGACGGCATAGCTGCTGCCGGCGGTGTGGCGGGCGCCGTGGCTGGTGATGCGGCGGACGCCAGCTTGGTCGGCGAGGTCGCGATACCAGCGATTCAGAACCTTGTTCGAGAGCACGCCACGACGAGGATCCGGGAAGAGATGCTGGTCCTCGGTGGAGACAATCTTGGTGTCGTGGGCCCGTGCCGTGGACATTGCCACGCGAAGCGAATAGACGGGCGACGCGTCTGGGTTGATAGAGACGTTCACCAAGACTACGGAATCAGCGTCCTTGCATGCGGAAAAACTGGCAAGGAGGCCGAGGGCAAGTGGGAAGCGTGCCTTCATGGCAAGGCCCCCTGCGATCCGAGTGTCGTCCTCGGAACCTTCGTGGGATCGCGCTCAGCCATGATGATCGCCACTGTCGCGGTGCCTGCGGCGACGGCACCGATGGCGGTCCAGAACCACCACCGTTTGTAGAAGGCGTCAGTCGGTTGGCGTGCGGCCTCATCCCGCACGCCGAAGTCGAGGGATGCTGCGTTGGATGGAACCTTGGTGGCTTGGGAGGCCGCCTTCTCCTGCGCTCCAACCGCGCGAAAACGCCGCGGTCAAGCCCGACGACTAGACGTATGTCTCTTTGACTAGAATTTGTATTGACAGCCAGGACCATCGCCGATCACACTGGAGTTCAGTTCCGCTGTTCAGTCGTCGGCATCCACGAGATTACCGGGCGCGCTTACAACCTTGTGCGCCACTAGGCTGGACCGCGCCCTCCAGAACAAACGCTGTTACCCTACCGCCATGGCCAACAAACAGCTCTCAGCTTCCCGCCACGCTAGTTCCCGCTCCGCATCATCCGCCTTGAGAGCCGCCCCCTTGCCACCCGGGGACGACCTGGGGGCCGCCGAGATGGCCAAGCGCGTAGCAGCCAATCTCCGAGAGATGCGTAAAGCTCGTGGACTGTCGCTGGACCAGCTGGCGGTCGCCTCCGGCGTAAGCCGTGCCGCGCTCTCCCAAATCGAAACCCAACGCACCAATCCCTCACTGGGTGTCCTGTGGAAGATAGCCGTCGGCCTCGGGGTCCACTTTGCCGAGCTGATCGGCGTCAGTTCGCAAAACGCGACAGTCCTGCGCCGACACGAGGCCCAAATCCTGCGCTCCTCCAACGGTCGGATGGAAAGTCGGCCGTTGACGCCTGCCGGTGCTTCGCCCTGGACCGAGGCATACGAGTTGCGACTGTCCTCGCACGGCCAACACGTCTCGGATCCACACGCCACGGGCACGCGAGAGCTCGTGGTCGTGCTCAACGGGCAGCTTCGTATGCGTATCGGGGAAGAGTCGCACGATCTTGCCGCTGGCGATGCCATCTCCTTCACCGCCGATCAGCCTCACAGCTACGAGAACAGCGGCACATCCGAGATGCGTTGCCACGACGTCATCATATACACACGCTAGTGCCGCCGCATCGTCGCCACGACGAATTGTCTAGCATTCACCGCGGATGTCTGCTAAACGGGACATCAAAGCGACTCTACGAAAGGACATTCCATGGCCACGTTCAAGGACAATACGCTCTCCATCGGGCACACGCCGCTCATCCAACTCAACCGAGTGGTTCCCAAGGGTGCCAAGGTCTTCGCCAAGATTGAAGGACGCAATCCGGCGTATTCCGTCAAATGCCGCCTCGGCGCCGCATTGATTTGGGACGCCGAAAAGAAGGGGCTCCTGAAGCCCGGCGTGGAAATCGTCGAACCGACCTCGGGCAATACCGGTATCGCCCTCGCGTTTGTCGCCGCCTCGCGCGGCTATAAGATCACCCTCGTGATGCCCGAGACCATGAGCGTCGAGCGACGCAAGGTCTTGAAGGCTTTCGGGGCCACCATCGTCCTCACCGAAGGCCCCAAGGGTATGAACGGCGCGATCAAGAAGGCGGTTGAGATTCGCGACTCCAATCCCGCCAAGTACTTCCTGCCCCAGCAGTTCGAGAACCCGGCCAATCCGGCCATCCACGAAGAGACCACCGGACCCGAGATTTGGGAAGACACCGACGGAAGGATCGACGTACTGGTATCCGGCGTCGGCACGGGTGGAACCATCACCGGCGTTTCCCGCTTCATCAAGAAGACGAAGGGCAAGGCCATCGTCAGCGTGGCGGTCGAGCCGGAAGAGAGCCCGGTCATCACACAGTTCTTGGCCAAGCAGGAAATCAAGCCGGGACCACACAAGATTCAGGGCATCGGCGCGGGCTTTGTGCCGAAAACTCTCGACGTGTCTGTCGTCGACCGGGTCGAGAAGGTCAACTCCGCGGACGCCATCGCTTTCGCGCGACGGCTTGCCTCCGAGGAAGGCATTCTCTCCGGCGTGAGCGGCGGTGCTGCGGCTCTGGTGGCGGCCCGCTTGGCAGCCCTGCCCGAGTTCTCGGGCAAGACCATCGTCGTCATCCTGCCCGACTCGGGCGAGCGCTACCTCAGCGGACCGCTGTTCGAAGGGACGCTCGCTGGCGTGGCCGAAGCCAAGGCCGGCGATACCATTTAGTAGTCATTTTAGTCATTCCTTGGCCCAATTGCTCGAAGAGGGCTCCAGACGATGCCCTCTTTCTTTTCGGCCACACAGCGCGTTCCGATGCCTAGACACGTGTCTTTTATAGTTGACAGAGCCGGGCCAGCCGGGTAAGAAATGATCATCGGCCTGGTAACGGCAGCGAGCCGGGCTAAGAGCGCCTCCCTGGTGCTCATGCCCAAACGCATGGGCGCGCAGAAAGCGCGGGTTGAGGAAATGACTGCACACGCGGCTGTTGATACGTCGGTAAGCGAAGGCACTGAGACAAGCAGTGCGAGCGTCACAGTGGGCAACACGCCGCTGGTTCGCCTACAGAGAATCCCGGTAGACATCACGCCGGCCGCCATCTACGGAAAGTGCGAGTGGCTGAATCCGGCCGGGTCGGTGAAGGATCGCCCCGCCTTCTGGATGATTCGCGATGCCGAGCGACGTGGACTTCTCGACGGCAAGCGCGGGTTGCTCGATTCCACCAGCGGCAACACCGGCATCGCGCTGGCCCAGCTCGGCGCCAGCCGGGGGCATCGCGTCACCCTGTGCATGCCCGCCAATGCCACCATGGCCCGACAGCGATTGCTTCGCCTACTGGGCGCCAGCCTGATTTTGACCGATCCGCTGGAAGGTGATGATGGCGCGCGAGCGACCGCCAAGAAGATGGTGGCCGAGCATCCCGACGACTACGTCTATCTCGATCAATACAGCAATCCCATGAACTGGCAGGCCCACTATCACGGTACCGCGCTTGAGATTTGGCGGCAGACCGCAGGCCGGATCACGCATTTCGTGGCCTGCATGGGAACCAGCGGCACCTTCACAGGCAACAGTCGAAGGTTCACCGAGCTAAACCCCGCCATCCAGCGCATCGCGGTCCAGCCCGATGCCGCCTACCACGGCATCGAGGGGACCAAGCACTACGCCACCAGCGACGTGCCGCCCATCTTCGATCCATCCCTTGTCGACCGACAGGTGGAGGTCTCCACCGAGGAGGCACAGCAAATGGCACGTCGACTGGCGCGGGAAGAGGGATTGCCTGCCGGAACCAGCGGTGGCGCAGCGGTTGCCGCGGCTTTGAAGGTGGCGCGCGAGCTTACCTCGGGTGTCGTGGTTGCCATCCTGCCGGACAATGTGATGAAGTCCCTAGGCGATCCGCAGTGGGTGGAGCAAGCATCATGAGCGCTGCATCGCTTCGTCTGCCCGCCAACGTGGAGGCCGAGATTCGCCTGCAGTGCGAACGCGCGTATCCACTCGAAGCGTGTGGCGCGATTTTCGGAAACGGCGACGGCGACAGTGAAGCGTGGACGGTGCTCGCTATTCGTTCCGCGCCCAATCAGCACGGAGACGACCAGCGCAGGCGCTATCTGATTCCGCCAGAATTTCAAATGGCCGCTGAAAAGGAAGCTCGCCGGCACAATCAGGACGTGATCGGCTACTTCCACAGCCATCCTGATCACCCGGCAAGGCCATCTGAATACGACCGCGTTCACGCGTGGGTCGGCTACCTGTATGCGATCTGCGCCGTGGCCCAAGGCAAATCGGCCGACCTGAATGCCTTCGCGCTCGAACACGACGGAGGAGCATTCCGGTCCATTGCCATCGAAAGGATTTCCATTCCGTCCCCATCCCCATCGGAGGTTCGTTGATGTCCGTATCCATTCTCATTCCAACCCCGCTCCGCAGATACGTCGGCGGCGCGAAGGGCGTCGAGGTCACCGCAGACACCGTCGAAGGCGCACTGTCGGCGTTGGCTGACAAGAGCCCGGACCTCAGGCGACAACTGTTCGATGACAACGGTCGCGTTCGCAGCTACGTGAATGTCTTTCTGGGCGATCAGAATGTTCGCAACCTCGGCGCTTCGGGCCAGCCTGTGCCGGTTCGAGACGGCGACGTCCTGACCCTGGTACCTGCCATCGCTGGCGGCGCGCCCGAGCCCAAGCTGTCCCGCGACGAAATCCTACGCTACAGCCGCCACCTCATCATGCCGGAGGTGACGCTGGAAGGGCAGAAGAAGCTCAAGAAGGCACGCGTGCTCTGCATCGGCGCGGGCGGTCTCGGTTCGCCCCTGTCGCTGTATCTGGCCGCTGCCGGCGTGGGCACCCTTGGCATCGTCGACTTCGATGTGGTGGATCTCACCAACATCCAGAGACAGATTCTCTACTCGACGTCGGATGTCGGTCGGCCCAAGCTGGATGCGGCCAAAGATCGTTTGCGCCAGCTCAATCCCGACATCGAAATCGTTGCCCACTCGACCCACCTGTCCAGTTGGAACGTGCTTGACCTCTTCAGTCAGTACGACATTATCGCCGACGGGACCGACAACTTTCCCACCCGCTACCTGGTCAACGACGCGTGCGTGCTGACCGGCAAGCCGAACGTCTACGCCAGCATCTTTCGCTTCGACGGACAGGTGGCAGTCTTCGACGCCCAGCGCGGTCCCTGCTACCGCTGCTTGTTCCCAGAGCCGCCGCCGCCCGGCCTGGTTCCCTCGTGCGCGGAGGGCGGGGTACTCGGGGTTCTGCCCGGCATCGTCGGCACCCTCCAGGCACTGGAAGTACTGAAGCTGATCCTCGGCATCGGTGATCCGTTGATTGGACGACTTGTGATGTTCGACGCATTGGGGTTCGAATTCCGGCAGCTGACTGTCCGCAAGGAGCCCAACTGTGCGGTCTGCGGGTCCAGCCCGACCATCACCGCGCCCATCGACTACGAGGCCTTCTGCGGGATCCGCGGCGAAGAGGCCGATGTCGACGCCTCCGGTATCCCCGCGCTTTCCGTCGAGGAGCTCGACCGGCGCCGAAAGGCAGGCGAGCACTTCAATCTTCTGGATGTGCGTGAGTCGCACGAGCAAGCGATCGTGCAGATTCCTGGTGCCGTGGCCTTTCCACTGAGCGAAATTCCCGCCCGCATCCACGAGCTCGACTCGTCCCGGACTTACACGTTGTCGTGCCACCACGGCACTCGCAGCGTCCAGGCATACCGCCAGCTCAGGCAGGCCGGTTTCGATCGCCTGCAGATTCTCGCAGGTGGTGTCCACGCTTGGGCCGAGAGGGTCGACAACTCCCTTCCCCGATACTGACCGGCTTTGCCGCCGCGCCTAGCCTAGCTTTGGCGCACATCCCAGACACTGCATCATCCGCCCCGCATCCCCTCAACCGCCACGGAGAAGACCATGACCGAAGAGACCCAAGGACGCAAAGTGCTCGGCGACGTTGCTGCTCGCCAGCTTGCAAACACGACCAAGACCGCTGTCCAGACCAGCGTCATCACGCCCCGTTGGTTGCCGAGGCTTCTGTCGTGGATTCCGGTCGAGGCCGGCGTTTACCGCGTAAACCGCGCCAAGCCCGGCGACATCGCCGAGGTTGCGGTCTGTGGTCAGAAGACGGAGCAGGATCTCCCGTCGACCTTCGTGGATTACGTCGAGAAGCCGCGCGAGTACAACCTGAGCTCCATCAAGACCGTGCTCGGGGTTCACACGCGAATCACAGACCTCTACAACAGCCCGCACGACCAGCTCAAGGAACAGCTCCGCCTCACCATCGAGGCGCTGAAGGAGCGCCAGGAGTTCGAGCTGCTCAACAACGCCGACTACGGCCTGCTCAAGAATGTCGATGCCTCGCAGCGACTGCCCACGCGCTCGGGGCCACCGACGCCGGACGACCTCGACGAGCTGATCTCCAGGGTCTGGAAAGAGCCGGGCTTCTTCCTCGCGCACCCGCGCGCCATCGCGGCTTTCGGCCGCGAGGCGACGCTGCGCGGGGTTCCGCCGGCCACCGTCACCTTGTTCGGCAACCCGTTTATCACTTGGCGTGGCGTCCCCCTCATTCCGTCGGACAAGATTCCACTGGCGGGCAAGGCGGGCGCGCAGAAGACCAGCATCCTTCTGCTTCGCACCGGCGAAGCCAAGCAAGGCGTGGTCGGTCTGTTCCAGCCTGGATTGCAGGGTGAGCAGGGGCCAGGTCTGTCGGTGCGCTTCATGGGCATCGACCGCACCGCGATCGCGTCGTACCTCGTGTCGCTCTACTGCTCGGCGGCCGTGCTGACCGAGGACGCCATCGCTTCTCTCGAAAACGTCGACGTCGACACCTACCACGAATACATACGTGCGCGATGAACAACTTTGACGAGATCTCGGTGAGCGGTCCCGGGGTGGCCGCTCCCGTCGACGAAGGGCTGATTGCCCGGCTGGCCAATGAGCTGTTCGCGGCGGCCAGCGCCCCGCTGACGTTGGCGGTGCCGACGATTCCCTCGCCGGTGCCGCCCGCGCCGAGCTACCCGGCATCGGCGTATGCCGCGCCGACGGTTGCCCCAGCCACGCAGCCGTCACTTCCATCGGCGCCAGCGTCGGCGTCCTCGGTCTATCTGATCTATCCCGAGCTGGTTCCCCAGGTTGCGCCGGGGGCAGGGCAGTTCGACGTGACGTCCATCCGTCGGGACTTCCCCATCCTGCAGGAGCAAGCCCACGGCAAGCCCCTGGTGTGGCTCGACAACGCGGCGACCACGCAGAAACCTCAGGCAGTCATCGACCGTCTGAAGTACTTCTACGAGCACGAGAACTCGAACATCCATCGCGCGGCCCACGTCCTTGCGGCCCGCTCGACAGACGCGTACGAGGCGGCTCGCGAGAAAGTGCGCCGGTTCCTGAACGCACCGTCGGCGAACGAGATCGTGTTCGTGCGCGGGGCCACCGAGGGCATCAACCTGGTGGCCAAGGCGTGGGGCGGGCAGAACGTTCGCGCGGGCGACGAGATCGTGGTCACCTGGCTCGAGCACCACTCCAACATCGTGCCGTGGCAGCAACTCGCCGCCGAGAAGGGTGCGGTGCTTCGGGTAGCGCCCATCGACGACCGTGGGCAGATCATTCCCGAGGAATACGAGCGGCTGCTTGGCCCGCGGACGCGCATCGTGGCGCTCACCCAGGTGTCGAACGCGCTCGGCACCATCACGCCGGTGCAGGAAATGGTCGCGGCGGCCCACCGCCACGGCGCACGCGTTCTGGTCGACGGGGCGCAGGCGGTTCCTCACCTGCGCGTCGACGTACAGGCGCTGAATGCCGACTTCTACGTCTTTTCCGGTCACAAGGTCTTCGGGCCGACCGGAATCGGGGCGCTGTTCGGCAAGAGCGACGTGCTGAACACGACGCTGCCGTGGCAAGGCGGCGGCAACATGATCGCCGACGTCACCTTCGAGCGGACGGTCTACCACGCAGCCCCTGCGCGCTTCGAGGCCGGCACTGGAAACATCGCGGATGCGGTGGGCCTGGGTGCGGCCATCGACTACGTGCAGAAGGTCGGCATCGAGAACATCACGCGGCACGAGACCGAGCTGCTGGAACACGGCATGGGGGAGCTTGCGAAGATCCCGGGACTGCGCCTCATCGGCACGGCCCGGGAGAAGGCCGGCGTGCTGTCGTTCGTGCTCGACGGCTTCCGCTCGGAAGACGTGGGCGCGGCGCTCGATCGCGAAGGCATCGCCGTTCGCTCCGGGCACCACTGTGCGCAGCCGGCGCTGCGACGCTATGGCCTGGAGACTACCGTCCGTCCGTCACTGGCCCTGTACAACACCCACGAAGAAATCGACCACTTGGTGGCGGCGGTCCGCCGCTTGCAAAGCGGGTCGGGCGGAGGTCTTGTATGAGTAACGAAGACGTCGTTCCGTCCCCAGATAGCCAGACCGCCAGCAGCGATTTGGCGGAGCTCGTGCAGAACATCACCGAGAGCTACCGGAGCCAGCCCATCACGAGGCACATCGATGCGGGCAAGCTCGCCAGCCGCAACGCCATCATTGAGGTCATCACGTTGTTGCGCGAACTGCTGTTTCCTGGCTATTTCGGGCGTCAGAACCTCGCCAGCGAGGCCATCCAGTATCATGTCGGCGATCTGCTGGTGGAGATCCGAAATCTGCTGTCCGAGCAAATCGAGGGTGCGCTTCGGCACACGGCCCGACGCGGCGGCAGCACCCACACCGACGTCGTCGCCCGCGCACGCGAGGTGGTGCACCAGTTTCTCGGCACCATCCCGCGGCTGCGTGCCGTCTTGGCCACCGACGTCCAAGCGACTTTCGATGGCGATCCGGCGGCGGCCGACACCGACGAGATTATCTTCTCGTACCCAGGATTTTTCGCGGTCACGGTGTACCGCCTTGCGCACGAGCTGCACCTGCGCGGCGTTCCGCTGATCCCTCGCATGATGAGCGAATACGCCCACAGCGTGACCGGAGTAGACATCCATCCCGGAGCCACCATCGACGAGTACTTCTTCATCGATCACGGAACCGGCGTGGTCATTGGCGAAACCACTCAGATTGGCAAGCGCGTGAAGATCTACCAGGGCGTGACCCTGGGTGCGCTTTCGCTCCGCGGCGGCCAGAGTCTGCGCGGTATCAAGCGCCACCCCACCCTCGAGGACGAGGTCACAGTCTATTCGGGTGCGTCCATCCTGGGTGGCGAAACGGTGATCGGCAAAAGTGTGGTCATCGCCAGCAACGTGTTCGTCACGCAGTCGGTGCCGCCGCGCACCCGGGTCACGGTCAAGAATCCCGAGCTGCAGTACAAGAATCAGCCGCCGACCGAGTTCAAGCAGGAAACTGGCTTCGACTGGAGCATCTAGCCATGGGTTGTCCGGTTTTCCGATTGCCGAACACAATCCACTATGCTAGACATATGTCTTCTATAGCACACTCCTTGCAATGGTCATCACAGCCCCGAATTTTCGACCCCATTCCCTCACGGTGCGTGCCAGGACATTGGTGTTCGAAGATCCGTGTTCGCGTGAGCTGCTACGCCAAATTCGTCAGATCTCCCCGAGCGAAGCAACCGTACTGGTCATCGGCGAGACGGGAACCGGCAAGGAGATTGTCTCGCGCTATGTCCATGAGCTGAGCCGAAGGGCGACTAGGCCGTTTGTCGCGGTCAACTGCGGCGCATTTTCGGAAAACCTTGTCGACGCGGAGCTGTTCGGGTACGAGCGCGGCGCCTTCACCGGGGCGGTGTCCTCCAAGAGCGGATGGTTCGAGGCGGCGCAGGGAGGCACCCTGTTTCTCGACGAGATCGGCGACTTGTCGCTGCCTCTGCAGGTGAAGCTATTGCGCGTGCTTCAGGAACGGGAGGTCGTGCGACTGGGTTCGCGCACGGCGATCCCAATCGATGTCCGGTTGGTCGCTGCCACCAACGTGGACCTGGGGGCGGCGGTACGCGCGGGACGTTTCCGAGAGGACTTGTTCTTCCGACTGAACGTCGCCTCGCTCAGCGTGCCGCCGCTGCGCGAGCGGCCCGGGGACATCCTTCCCCTGACCGAGCATTTCCTGCGCGTCCACGGCCAACGGTGTGGCGTCGACGACCCCACCCTCAGCGACGAGGCCATCCAGAAGCTTCTCGACCATAGCTGGCCGGGCAACGTTCGGGAGCTCGAAAACGTGCTTCACCGTGCGGTGCTGACCAGCCGAGATGGTCTCATCGATGCCGGCGACCTTTCCTTGCAGACCAACCGGGCCAGCGTTTCTGCCGAGGCCGCGTCGAATCCGACGCCGAACCTTGCGTCGTTCGAACGCGCGCTTACGCCCCTTTTCGAGCAGGGAGGCCCGGAGCTGTACGAGAAGATCGTATCGGCCGTGGTAACGCAAGCCTATCACTTCTGCCACCAGAACCAGGTGCAGACGGCCAACCTCCTCGGTATCAGCCGCAACGTGCTCCGCGCGCGTCTCGCCATCTCCGGGCTCATCGCCGGACGTAGAAACAAGAAGCCCGGTGTAACCTCGTCGCACGATGCTTCAACCAGTGCCGGGTAGACCGTCGCGATGACAGACAAGCCTGCCAGCGCGCTTGGCTACAAATACCTCTTTGGTCCCGTGTTTTCCCGCAGGCTTGGCCGCTCGCTGGGGGTGGACCTTTTGCCGTACAAGACCTGCTCGCTCGACTGCATCTACTGCGAGTGTGGCGCCACGACCGACCTGACCGCGACGACCGACATCTTCGTGCCTACAGGCGACGTAGTCGCGGAGCTCGACGACTACCTTGGTCGGCAGCCGTTCCTCGATTTCGTAACATTCGCCGGCTCGGGCGAGCCCACACTGCACGCGCGCCTAGGCGATATCATCGCGCACATCAAGCGCCACTACCACGACTACAAAGTCGCGGTGCTGAGCAATGGAACGCTCTTTCGTCGCCCCGAGATCCGAAGCGCAGTCCGCGATGCAGATCTCTTGGTTCCCTCGCTCGACGGGGCCACGTCCGAGTCGTTTTGGACCATCAACCGGCCCGAGCCGAGCATCCACGTGAACGAGGTCATCGACGGCCTGGTGGCGCTGCGGAGACAGTACTCCGGCACATTCGTGCTGGAGGTCTTCGTCGTCCCGGGGGTTAATGACTCCGAGCACGAGATCGCCGCGCTCCGTGAGGCTGCGCTGCGTATCGGACCGGACGCCGTCCAGCTCAACCGCCTCGATCGGCCCGGAGTCCTGCCGTGGGTGAAGCAGGCATCGGACGAGTTGCTGGCTCGCATCCACGAGCAACTTCTTCCTCTCACGGTCTTCGAAGTAGCCAGGCGGCAGCCGGGTGAGGTCCGTCGCATCGACGACGAATATCTGCGCGAAGCCATCCTGACCCGCCTCGCGGATCGCGCTTTCGACACCACCACCCTCGCCTTCCTGCTGGGCTGTCACGAAGGGCTGGTTGCAAAACACGTCAATCAGTTGCTCGCCGAGGGCCAGCTTGCCCGCGTGGTCGGCGACGGTCCGCTATCCGACAGTCCATCTCGTCGATTGATCGTGCGGATCCCTTGACGGCGACTTTCATTGCTTCTTCAATTTGGCACTACCCTCCCGGGTCGGTGCGCGCACCCCGCCTCCCGGACGTCCCGCTCCGGCACGCGCACCGACCACCCCTCACCGCACCTTCCACAAAGCGTGCTCTCTCGAAAAATCGGTTCGCCCACCTGCCCAACCAATTGGTTGTGTGTGTTGATTACGGCACTTGGTTCTGAACGAGAAAGGAGAATGCGATTTGCCGAGTCAGAATTGCCGGTGGGCGAACCACGATGACCAGCGACTGCAACCTCGATGCCAGGGGGAAAGCCTGGAAAACCTAGAGATTCCTTGTCGGAATGTCTTTCCGGCACCAAATCTCCAACATCCCTGCTGCCCTCGCAGCAGTGTGGCTGCCTCTGCGGTCCTCCGTCGTCGTCACTTTACTGGACACGCGTCCACTCTATGCGTTCCCAACAACGTGGCTCCGTGTTTGGAATCGGTGACGATGAAGAACCCCACGCATGCCCGCGACTACCACACCGAGACGATCTGCGTTCAGACGGGAACCCGCAAGGACAGCACCTTCAACGCCGTAGCAGTCCCCATCTACGCCACCTCCACCTTCGCCTTCGATGCCCCGGGGCAGACCAAAGGCTTCGACTACAGCCGAACCGCAAACCCGACTCGGTCGGCGCTCGAGGAGTGCCTGGCCGCCCTGGAGGGGGGCTCGGGTGCGTCAGCGACGGCCACCGGCATGGCGGCGGAGACTACGGTCATGGCGCTCTTTCCTTCGGGCAGCCACATCATCGCTGGTCACGATATCTACGGTGGCTCCTACCGTCTCTTCTCATCGATCCTGACCAGCCGCGGGCTGGAGTTTTCCTTCGTCGACATGTCGGATCCGCGCAGCGTCGAAGCGGCGATTCGACCAAGTACTCGCGCAATCTGGATCGAGACTCCGAGCAATCCTTTGCTGAATCTGGTCGACATCGAAGCCATTTGCGACATCGCTCGGAGCCGCGGACAGCTCACCATTGTAGACAACACCTTCATGTCGCCAATCTTCCAGAAGCCCTTGGCTCTCGGTGCTGACATCGTGGTCCACTCGACCACCAAGTACCTCAACGGCCACAGCGACATGGTAGGCGGAGCGATCATATCGAAGACCCAGGAGCACGCCACCGCAGTGGCCGCCTTGGTCAACGCCCTCGGAACATGCTCGTCGCCCTTCGACTGCTGGCTGGTGATGCGCGGCATTCGCACGCTGCCCGTGCGCATGGCCGCCCACGAGCGCAACGCCCGCGTCCTTGCGGAATTTTTGGCCAGCCACAAGGCCGTCGAACGCGTTTACTATCCCGGGCTTCCCACGCACCCCCAGTTCAAGCTTGCCAAGCGTCAGATGACGGGATTTGGCGGAATGCTCTCCTTCGACATTCGAGGCGGAAAGGAAGCTGCTTTCCGTTTCATTCAGGAGCTGGAGATCTTCGCATTCGCAGAATCGTTGGGTGGTGTCGAATCGCTCGTCGAACACCCTGAGACCATGAGCCACGCGTCCATGACGCCAGAAGCTCGTCGCGCTGCGGGGATCACGGGATCCAACGTGCGAGTATCCACCGGGATCGAGAGCTCCGATGACCTAGTCGCCGACGTGGCCCGTGCGCTTACGGCAGCAAGCCGCTTGTAGCAAGCCGCAGACCAGGCGGAACGCTAGGGATGCGGTGGACGGCTGGCTGGAGCCCTCTTGCCGGTCAACACGACACGAAATCCGGTCGCGTAGTCGAAACGGTCCTCGGGCGCAAAATCCAGCCGAAAGCTGAGCGACAAGAATCGAGGGACGACGTCGGCCCAGGAACCGCCGCGAAGGGGCTTGGTTCCGCGGATGTCGTCATAGTCATCCTGGCACCACTGCCAGACGTTGCCGCCCATGTCGTAGAGCCCAGATTTGTTGGGCGGAAAACTTCCGACCGGAGACGTTCGGGCGAATTCATCCCGGCGATTCTCGATGACTTTCCAATTTCGAGGCCAGTCGGCATCGGTGGTGTCGGTGCCGGCGTAGTTTCCGGCCGTGCTCGGAGGTGGCCAGGTTGCTCCCCACCCATACGCATTGATCGGCTTTTCATCCTTGTCTCTGGGCCTGCCCGCGGGTGGGTCGGCCAGGCCCGCCGCCGTACTCCATTCCCAGTCGGTGGGCAGGCGATAGCTCTGATGGGCCTCGATGATCCCTTCTGCGTGCTCCTTTTCAGTGAGCCAAGAACAGAAGGCCTGAGTATCATTCCAGTTGACGCCGCAGACCGGGTGCGTAGGCCCTTGCACGAATCCGGGATTGTCCCAGGTGTCGCCGTGCTGGCCATAACGTTGGTTGCGCAAGGACCACATTCCAGGGCTCGGCTTGCGGCCGGTAGCCTTCACGAATGCGGCGTAGTCCTGCACGCGCGTATCCCATACGGCAAACAGGACCTCCGTTCCCTCGACCGGAAGAAACCGCATCCCCAGCGAGTTCGTCCAAGGCGGAAACGACGCGTGAGGCCTCGTCTGCGATCCCGAGTCGCGAGCGGCGTTCTGGGCGTTCGCCTTGAACGACTGCCCACTTCGCTGCTCGCAATGACAGCCGCCGCTGGTGAGCGGCATTGTCGCCAACAGAAGGTTCGCAATGAATCGTCGCATCTTCATGGACCAGACGAAGTCGTATACATCAGCTTATGGTGTCGACCACGCCTATCCTGCGACGGCGTCCGCACATTGTCGGCGGCCGCCCCCCACAGCAACCGATATGCCAACGGGGAATGTTCCGAGCTGCTGCCACAGCAGCACTCCTGCACAGCTAGCAACATTCGCAACCGAATGTGCCGCTGACCGGTTGCTCTGCCGGCAGACCGTGCTATTGAAAGCTGGAATCTCAAGCTTTTCAATTGACGTGACTGTCGCGGCTGTCCTTTTCGATCTGGACCGAACTCTGCTCGACCGAGATTCGGCGCTGGTTGCCTACGCAAGGTGGGCTCAAAGCCTGCAGCGCGTGGTCGAACGCGCTCGGCAGCAGTCGATCCGCCATGTGGTGCTGAGGGTAAAGCGTCTGCGTAATCCGGACGCCGTCTGCCTGGAGAAGCTCGAGCACTTCCTCAGTGACGCCAAAGAGAAGGGCCTCGATATCTTCCTCGCGGGCGTACGGGGCGACATGGAACGGCCGCTCAAGCGTCTGGAGGCGTCCGGCGCTCTCGCCGCCGACCGCCTTTTCGTCGAGAGGGACGACATTGATTCGGCCACGCTGCAAGCCGTCCGTACCGCTTACCGCGTTCTTGGCGAAGACAACCGCTGCGTCCACTGCAACGATCGAGCGCAAGAACAGACCACCGCTGCAGCCTACTATCTGGCTTGAAAGCATCAATTCCGGCTCCTTCAACCTTCTCCCTCCCACACACAAGGAGAGCATGAACATGTCTCGCGAAACCGTCGACAGTAGAAGCGCCCCTCGCGCCATCGGGCCCTATTCGCACGCAACCTGGGCCGGCGATGTCCTTTACCTGTCAGGGCAAACACCCATCGATTCAGCGACGCGGGAATTGGTGGGCGGAGAGATCGGCGCGCAAACTCAACGCGTGTTCGACAATCTGGTGGCCGTTTTGCACGACGCCGGGTTGACCACCGACAGCGTGGTCAAGTGCACGGTTTACCTCACGACCATGCGCGACTTTGCCGGCATGAACGCCGTGTACCAGACCCGCTTCAATGCGCCCTATCCAGCTCGCACCACGGTTGCCGTCGCCGAGCTGCCACTGGGCGCGTCGGTGGAGATCGACGTCGTGGCGCGACGGCCTGCGAAGTTCGAGTAGGGGCCGCGCACCGAGTTCGCCATGTCGGATCCCACATTCAGCACCGCGAACCTCGCTCTTCGACTTGAAGGTCCTGTCACTGCAAAGCGAAAACAATCGGGATGACGATCCGTGCTGGCTCTGCAGAAGGTGGCAGCGGAACCGCACGCGACACCGCCTCCAGGGCGGCCGTGTCGAGCAGGGCGTGCCCGGAGCTCTCGACGATGCGTAGTTGGTCGACCATGCCTTCAGGATTCACCAGAAAGGTTACGGTGGCCCGTCCGCACAAGCCGCGACGGCGCGCGAGTGCGGGATAGACGACGTGTTGCTGGACCGCCTGGCTGATTCGTTCCCAATGCGGGACCTTTCCCGGTTGCCGTGTCTGGGAAACAGTCGCACGAACAGGTCCAGCGGCGTGCGGCCCCTCGATTCCCGACGGTGTCGCAGGAAGGTCCCGTCCTGGTGGGGTGACCGTGGGCTCGTCGGCCGCGGACGTCTGTGTTGGATTGGCGACTTCGGCATGCGCACCTTCTTGCGAAGCGGCGTCCTGGTCCGGCGGTCGGGTTGCCTCCGACGGAACGGGCCGGTGCGCGCGTGCCGGTCTGCTGGCCGAGCTGGGGTGGTGAGAGGAGCGGCGGCTCGACGGTCCGGCTGGTGACGCGGGATCTGCGTCGGAGACTGCTGTTGGGGGAAGCAGGCTGTCCGGGAACTGTTCGACCAACTCGACCGACACGGCCTCGACCATCGTGTGCGCTTGCGCAGAGCCCACACCACCGAGTCGGGACATACCCATCGCGCAGAAGGCGTGAGCGACGAGCGATATCGCGAGGGCGGTGCGCATGTCTCAACCCGAGCAAACTGTCCTCCCTGCATTCTCCATGCCCGCGCCACCTAGTATGAGAGTCTCAGGGCGAGGTTGAACGACCTCCCGCGTCCCGGAACCACCACGCCCCAGGGGATCCCGTTTGTCGTCATCGACGAGCCCTGTCCCAAGTAGGCCCCTCCGAGTGGGTTCGCGTACAGGCGGTTGACGATGTTCTCGATGGCGAGGTCGACGCGAACGTATTTCCAGGCGAGCGAGCTGCGCAGGTTGAACAGCCAATAGGCTTCCGTCTCAATCTCATTTCGCACGTGCGAGACCTGATCTTTTCCTCCAACGGCGAGGAGCTCGGGCGATACCGACCACACTCCGAGGTGATAGCTGGCCACGAGTCGGCCATTCATCGGCATGATGTTGTAGAGGTTGTCACCTGTGGTCAGATTCTTCCCTCGGACGTAGGCGAGCGTGCCGTCTGCTTCGAGACTGCTGTTGTGCTTTCCCTTGAAGAACACGAGATGCCCTGACAAGTCTCCGCCGTAGAGCTGAGCGGACTGATTCACATATTGAAGCAGCACGAATCCCGCTCTCGTCGTGGCGTTGGCGGCGCTGCACTGGCCGAAGTCGCAGCGCCGGGCATCAATGTAGTCCTGGACGTAGGTGTAGTAGCCCGTCACCTTGAGATTCCATCTCTCGTTGGCGGAGTCGTGCCAGTTGCCCGTGATGCTGACGGTGTTTGCAATCTCCGGCTTGAGGCTCACGTTGCCCACGTAGCCATTGCCGTCGCCCACGAAGTTGTTCATCAGGGCAGCCATGGCGTTGGTGCTCCACGGGTAGCGCTGGTACAGGTTCGGCGAATGGGACTTTCGCGCGTAGCCAGCCTGGTAGGACTGCCGCGAGCCAGGCGAGTAGTCGAGTAATCCAGTCGCGTCCCAGTTGTAGTCGTCGCGGGCGCGATCTGTGGCGTTGAAGGCAGCGGCGTCGTTTCCCCATGCACCTGCGAGCCCGTTGTCGTATCCCTGCACGTCCGCGGCGTCGGTCCCGATCATGTCGCCGCGCAATCCTGCCTGGGCGACCATGGCGTCTCGCACGTGCCCTTCCCATTCCGCGAACACATCGAGCTTGCGCCGCCGACCGTAGTCGACATTCCAGAAGGCAAAGGGGCCCATCACTCCGCTCACCGGAGGCCACCAATCGTAGAGCGTGTGGTACTGATACTCGACACCGGTCCGCAGAAGACTCGCCTCTGACAGAAAGATGTTTCCCTGGATTCCGGCGAGTCTGTCCTTGGCCTTGGTGTCCATGGGCATGCCCGTGCCGTAGAAGTATCGGTCGGGCCACATGTCCATCTTGTGCTTCGTGTCCTGATAGCTCAATCGGGCGACCAGATCACCCCAGCCGAACTGTCCCGTGTAGCGAACGCTGGCGATCCAATTGTCGTTCGCGGTCATATCCATGCGCTGGTTCGGAAATCCCTCGAAGTCGATGGTCTGGCGGCTCACGTCGAGCTGAACCAGGTGGGCATCCCGATGCAAGGCCAGACTCAACGCTCGATTGGTGGCGCCGCGGTAGGCGCTCGATCCAACTTCGTTACCGGCAATCAAGCGGCCACCTTCCCGGCCCGCCGATACCGGTTTGAAGTCTCCTCCAGCCAGGTAGTTGTCGGATCGCGAGCTCGACTCGGCGTAGGACAGGCTGAGCCAGCGTGAGGCGGCATTCGCCGATACGTCGTACCCGTAGGCATCGCCATTGGTTCGATAGAAGGAGCCCGCCTCAGCGTGCGCGACATATTTCCGCTCGGGCGTGGTGAATTCCGGCGGCACCAAGTTGACCTGGATTGTGCCACCGATGCTGTCTCCGCCAACGCTCACCGGTGAGACGCCGGCAAACACCCTGGCGCTCTAGACTCTCGATGGAGACACGAACGACAGAGCCGCGTACAAATGATTTGGGCACGCGGGAAACAGGTCCGCCCCGTCCCCCTGAATTCGAAGCCTATCGTCCGCGAGGCCATGGACCGTGGGTAGGCTCGAGATGCCTCCCGCCCCGTAGAGATTGACCCCTGGAACCGTGAGGAGGAGTTGTCCGGGGTCGGTCGTGGCGCCTTCCTGTGGCACCAGGTCCTCCCGCGTGATAATTGCGGCGCCGAGTGATGCATCGGTTGTGTCGGTCTTTTCCGCCGGAGCGGTCACGACGATCGGGGCGAGATTGACGATGTCGGCGCCCAGGACGTCGCCCGACGCGAAGGCGATCACCGAGGCAGTCAACACCCATGATTTCATCGGCGTCTATGGCGCCAAAGAGATTTCGTCGAAACCCTGGAGATGCTTCTGTCGCTGGGCGAGCATGTCCGCTTGGTACCGCTATCGTCTGGTGATGACTTGCGACAGGGGATAACCACCCATGGTCCCGTCGGCACCATACCCGTTCACCGAAGTTCCAGTCATGCACGACTTCATCATCATTCCGCCCGCAGTGCAGTCCGCGTAGGCCAGCTTATCGATCTGGGCTTGCGTTGCCGGGGCTGTCGGGTCGGTCGCATTCACGAAGATCATCGCGTAAGCGTTGTGATTGCTTTGGATCCCTTTCAACACGCCGTAATACTCCGTCCCTCCCGGAGCGAACCCTCCGCCCGTGAACGTGTCGGTCGTGGTCAGGGCAAACGTCGTCACCAAGAGCCCATTCGCACCGTCCAGCGCCACCGGTACCGACGACAGTTGATTGGCGAGCGAAACCGTCGTCATGGGGCCGCCGTAGACGCCGTTCACCTTGGTCATGGATTCGGTGAGCGAGCCGGCCAGGTTCGACACACCTTCAGTCGTGAGATCGAAGGTGAACGATCCGGTGAAGACCGTATCGTTGGGCTGGGTCATCGGCTCGCGGAAGGTTTCGACCACATCGTAAAAGCCGAGCAGCCCCGTGGTGGCAGGCGCAGAGCTGGCCACGCCGTCACTTGTGATGACGCTGAAGGTGTAGGCGGTCTGCGGCAGGAGGCCGGTAACGGTAATCGGTGGAGCTGTTCCGGTTGCCGTGATTGCGCCAGGATTGGCATTCACGGTGAAAGTGAGGTTGGCGAATCCCGCATCCAGGGCGGGCGCTAGGAAGCTCACTATTGCCGTGCCGGGAGCATTCCCCGGAGCGACGCTCAGGTTGGCTGGTGTCGCTGGGAGCCCTACAACGCCGCCCGAGTCGAGCCCGCCTACGATTTGCGCGTCAATCGAGGCGGCGGAATCCAATGCGCGGGTAGGTTGGGAATCGATGGCCGGGCTCGCATCTTGGGAGGTGCCATGAGAAGCGTCGACCAAAGATGTCGCATCGTCGCCGCAGCCGGCGTGGAATCCTTCGGCAAGCGTGAGCAATACCAGCAAGGGCGTTCGGTTCATAGAGTGTCTCCTTGGTTCATCGGT
>PMLH01000106.1 GCA_003159055.1 Myxococcales bacterium | reverse complement strand
GAACCGCGCCTCGTGACCCATTCCGAGTTCGAGACCCTCGACGCTGTCTGTCTCGCCCATCATTTCGCGTTGGAAAGCCGCGGTGCCCCTAGCGTTGGTCGTCCGCTCGATCGCCTCTACCTTGCCAGCCTGGGTGTTGATGAGGGGCGGATCGCGGGCATGCAAGCGCTCGCGCGGACAGTCGCGGGGGCGTCCGGAGCCTAGACAATGGGTAAACCCAATGTCTGAGCAGATCCACGTGCTTTGTGTCGACGACGAGCCCAAGGTGCTGGACGGGCTGACCTTGAGCTTGCGGCGACAGTTTCGGGTCTCGACCGCCGGCAATGGTCAGGCGGGACTGTCGATTGTCGATGGGGACCCGCCGGCGGTGGNNCGTCTCGGACATGCGCATGCCCGAGATGGATGGGGCAGCCTTCCTAAGCCAGGTCAAGGACCGCTCCCCGAATACGGTCAGAGTTTTGCTCACGGGTCAGGCCGACCTCGATGCGGCGATCGCCGCCGTCAACCACGGTCAGGTTTTTCGCTTCCTGACCAAGCCCTGCAGCTCGCAGGTGTTTCTGACGGCAGTTCAGGCCGCAGCCGAGCAACATCGCCTGCTCACGGCAGAGAAGGAGCTGATCGAGAAGACCCTGCGGGGAAGCATCAAAGCCTTGACCGAGATCCTCTCGCTCGCAAACCCGTTGGCTTTCGGACGCGCCATCCGCCTCAAGCAGCATGCGGCCGAGCTGATGGCCGCCCTGGGACTTCCCTTGTCTTGGCAAATCGAAGTGGCAGCCATGTTGTCGCAGATCGGCTGTGTGGCCCTTCCCGCGGCGACCAATGAGAAGCTCTACTACGGCAAGCCGCTCAGCAAAGAAGAGGTCGAGATGACCAAGCAACTGCCAGCGCTGGCGGTGCAGCTCTTGGAAAGCATTCCGCGCCTCGATGCCGTCAGGGCGATCTTGCAGGCGCAGGACCACGATTTTGACGGCGAGGGGGCACCCAGCGGCGTACCCAAGGGTGAGGCCATCCCCCTGGGCGCAAGGGTGCTCAGGCTGGTCAGCGACTACGATGCCATCGGGGCTGCGCAGGTCGACGCCATGCGCGCCGTCACTACTTTGCGAACACACAGTCGCCGCTACGATCCGATCCTGCTTGAAGCCCTTGCTCGTGTGAAGACCGAGGCGGCGACCGAGGGCTTGCGCGAGCTCGTCCTGGCCGCGGTTCGGCCTGGTATGATCCTGGCACACGACGTGACATCGACGGCGGGCGTTCTGCTGGTCCCTCGCGGCCACGAATTGACGTCGGCCCTGCTGCAGCTTCTTCGCAGTCTTGCGGCGGGAACGGTTCGCGAGCCAATCGCGGTCTCTTTGCCGAGCGGACCCTTGCAACCTGGGAAGATAACGAGGAGCGTCGATGAAAATTGAGACGATTCGCTATGAAACTGGTCGCGGCTGGTCCAGGCCGAGGCTTCCGCAGTTGGACTCGGAGAACACCTTGGTGTTGGTATTCGGCAGCGCCACGGAGATCGAAGGCAACCGTCCCCTGGAAGCGCTTCTTGACGCCTATCCGCGGGCGCACGTCTTGGGTTGTTCCACATCCGGGGAGATCCTTGGCACAGAGATCTCCGACAACTCTCTTGCCGTCGCCGTGTGTCGCTTCGACCAGACGTCTCTTCGCTCGACTTGCGCGCCAATTGAGACTGCCGCAGATTCGTTCTCGGTCGGCGCACGAATCGCGAAGGAGTTGGCAGCGGCCGACCTGAAAGGCGTGCTGGTTCTGTCGGATGGAACCAGCGTGAACGGCAGCGAGCTCGTGCGCGGACTCAACAGCGTGCTGCCCGCGAGCGTGGTTACCACGGGTGGGCTGGCAGGCGACGGCGACCGATTTCAGAAGACATGGGTCATCGATCACAGGAAGACCGTGAGCGGTCGGGTTTCTGCGGTTGGCTTCTATGGCGACCATGTCGCTCTTGGCCATGGCTCGAAGGGTGGGTGGGACATCTTCGGTCCCGAGCGCCTGGTCACGCGCTCGCTCGACAATGTTCTGTTTGAGATCGACGGCCACCCGGCCCTGGACCTGTACAAAAAGTACCTTGGCGATTTGGCCATGGGTTTGCCGGCGAATGCGTTGCTTTTTCCTTTGAGCGTTCGCCGAGGAGGTGGGGAAACTGCGCGACTGGTCCGAACCATCCTGTCGATCGATGACAAGTTGGGATCGATGACCTTTGCGGGCGATATTCCGCAAGGTAGCCTGGTCCAATTCATGCGGGCGAATTTCGATCGCTTGGTCGATGGGGCCATGGAGGCCGCGCAACTTGCGAAGGAAAGCAGGCAACACGTTGGCCACAGTTTGGCGATCGCCATCAGCTGTGTCGGTCGGCGCTTGGTGCTTGCCGACCGTGCCGAGGAGGAGGTTGAGGCCGTGGCCGAAGTGTTGCCGGAAAACACCCACGTGGTCGGCTTCTACTCCTACGGGGAGCTGTCACCCTACGCGAACGGCCGGTGCGAGCTGCACAACCAGACCATGACCCTAACCACGGTGTCCGAGTTCTAGCAATGGTCCATCCGCATCTTGCGCGGCAGCTACGCCGGCTCTTCCTCGAGCATGACAATCCTCCGTCACCGGAGTCCTGGCGGGAGATACTCGACGGGATCAGCAAGACCTATGCGGCCTTCGACCGCGAGCGCTACCTGACCGAGCACTCGATCCAGCTGGCTTCGAGCGAGATGCGGGACCTCAACGCCAAGCTCGCTGAGGAGCGCGACAAGCTCAACAATATATTTCGGAGTGCTCCGGTGGCGATGGGGACGCTCGACCCAGAAGGCCGAATCGTCGATGTGAACTGTGCCCTCGAGGAGCTGTTTGGCTACACACGCGAAGAAATTCTGGGGAAGAGCTACCTGGTCTTTTTGTCGGCCGAGGACGTGGCCGAGAGCCGGCAAGCCTATATCGAGTTGGTCGAAGGGAGCCGGCGCGCCAATCAAACCCAGAGGAGGATGGTGTCCAAGGACGGACGCTCGCTTCTCGTGAACGTCGGGCTCACGGCCGTGCGCGACCGCGAAGGCAAGGCCCAGCTGCTCATCGTCACGGTGGAAGACCTCACCGAAAGAAGCCGGCTAGAAATTGAGCTGCGCCACTCGCAAAAACTGGAGTCGGTCGGTCGTCTGGCTGCGGGCATCGCTCACGAGATCAATACCCCGATTCAGTTCGTCGGCGACAATGTGAGCTTCCTTTCGGGCGCGTTCGACCAATTGCTCTCCTTGTGCGCCAGCTACCAAGGTGCGTGCAAACGCTCTATCGCTGGCCAGGTGTCCGCTGATGACATCGCCCAGATCAAGCACGATGAGGAGCTTGCCGATCTAGACTACCTCCGCGAGAACATTCCGACGTCCATCGCGGCGACCCTCGATGGTGTCGGGCGCGTGGCCAAGATCGTTCAATCGATGAAGGCCTTCGCGCACCCCGACCGCGGCGAGAAGGAGCCGGCCGATCTCAACCGGGCTTTGCGTAACACCTTGACCGTCGCCACCAACGAGTTGAAGTACGTCGCGACCGTGGAAACCGAATTCGGAGACATCCCGGCGGTTCCTTGTTTTCTGAGCGATCTCAACCAGGTCTTCCTGAACCTTCTCGTCAATGCCGCACACGCGATTGGCGATGTGGTCGGCAAG
>PMLH01000225.1 GCA_003159055.1 Myxococcales bacterium | reverse complement strand
GGATCTGTCAAATTGCGGGCCACCCGTTTCATCCACTCCTCGCCTGGATCAACAGCAATCCCCGCGATCTCGACGGCGCGGCTCTTGAGTTCGATGACGTAAAACACCATGTACCGAACCGTGCCGAATGGGCCCAAGGCTTCCACGCTGAAGAAATCGCAGGCGCATAGCGTGTCCCAGTGGCTCTTCATGAACCGCTTCCATGTACGCTTCTTCTCGCGCTCCGGTGCCGGCTCGATCCCTTCCTCCAGCAGGATGTTGGCCACCGTCGTTCGTCCGATCTCGATCTTCAATCCGGTCCGAAGGGCGTCACGGATTTTCGTATATCCCCAGCCGAGGTTCGCTAGGGCCATCTCGACCACCAGCTTCCGAATGTCCTTCCTTTTCCGCGGTCGACCGACCTTGCTTTCCGAGCTGTCGTACTTCCGCGCCGCCATCTGCCGAAACCACCCCAAGATCGTTCCGGGCTTCACGATCTGGCAATACTTCTTCCGCTCTTCCGGGCTCAATGCCCTCCCCGCCACGGCCAGCCGACGACGCTGATCCGCGGTGAACGAGATCCGACCGTTGCCAGTGAGCGCCGCGACGATCTCCTTGAGAATCCGGACTTCCTCCTGCGTGTAGTCCAGCTTGCGCTGCATCCTCTCGTTGATCGCACACGCGATCATCGTGATGAGGAATTGGAGCGTCGCCGGCAGCATTCGTCGCCACTTTGCTCGCTCAGGCACGCTCGTTCAAGCTGTGTATTGTCGCGTATTCGTGCAAGAATTCCAGTGATGCTTTCCTGGACACCAAGGGACCATGAACGAGCTGATGGTGGAGTTGAATGAATGGTTCAGAGGCCTGTGGCACGGTAGATCGCTCGCCTTCACGGTGGCGGCAATCTCGCTCAGCATCACCTTGGCGTATCTCTACTTCGCGACCCGAGGACCGCCGGTGGAGCCCGGGGAAAATTCGAGCACCTCGCCCGAGAAGCCTCCTTTCCAGTGACCTCGCTTTCAGCTGCCAACGTCGTCCACACTGAGCGCCGCCTGCTGCAACCGCCAGGTCTCGTGGCGCCGCCACACCGTGAGCACGAACAGCAACGACGACACCAGGACCGCGACAATGAAAGCTACGCACGCCGGCCATCCCCCAAGGCTCCACAGAAAGGCGGGCGCAGTCGACCCGACGAAACCACCGAGGTAGTAGATGGTCACGTACCAGCCCACCGCGGAAGCGCGGGCCTTGGTGGTCACATTGCCGATGGCTCGGCTGGTGACGATTTGGCAGACGAACACGCCGGTCGAGCACAGGGCCAGCCCTCCGATGACGAACGGTAGGGAGCGTACCAACGAAAGCAGGGTCCCGGCGATGCAGAGCACCTGAGCCATCGCGAGCAGCTTCCAGCCCTGCAGTCGGTTCGACCACTTGCCCGCGAGCGGAGTCACGACGACGCCCACCAAGTACACCGCGAAGAGCGCTCCAAGCGCCGACGGTCCGAGCGAGAACGGGGGCGCTGCCAGGTAGAACGTGATGTACGTGAACGTTGCCACGAGGCCGAATAGGATACTGAACCCGACGGCGTAGATGGTCAGCAGTGAGCGATTGCGCAGATGCCCAGCCATGTCCCGAAGGGCGCCGCGCACGTCGGCCACGCGCGAGAAGGCCTTCGCTTTGGGCAGCCAGGCCGAGACCAGGAGGGCGAGCAGGAAGCTTAGGCCGCCAAGCGCGACGAACGCCCAGTTCCAGGCGACCCGTGCGGCCATGAGCCCAGTCAGAAAGCGCCCCGTGAAGCCGCCCAAAACGGTACCAGCCACGTAGATGGACGCCACGAAGCCCGTCTGGGAGCGCGGCCACTCTTCATTGACGTATGCCACTGCCACGGCGAACACCGCCGGTGTGAGCAGCCCCTGCACGAATCGCCAGAAGACCAACGCACCAAGGCCACCGGGGATGGCAGCAAGGAGATAGGTCAAGCCAAGCAGCCAGACCGCAGGAACGATAATCCTCTTGCGCCCCACCAAGTCCGCCAGCAGGCCCACCCAGGGCGCCGCCAGGGCCACCCCGAGCGTTGCCGCGGAGACCGTGAGGCTGACCTCGACCTTGGACGCGCCAAACGTGCGCTGCAAAATCGGCAGCAACGGCTGGGTGGCGTACAGCCCTAGGAAGGCGCAGAACCCCACCATCCCGACCGCGAGCTCACGACGGTTCATGATCCGGTCCCTATCCCTCCTGGCCTGCGCCCAGGCTGACGGCAAAGGCGCCGCGAAACCGGTGGCGTCGGAGGGTGGGCGACGCTCCCATCAGCGATGGGCAGGAACATCAGCGCACCTTGTATCACCGTGGAGCGTCGATGCTACCGAAATTGGGCACCTGCTTTCGCCCCCGTCGACTTCGCCATCTGAGGCCGTCGGCCTACGTAGGTGCAGGCCGGGGTGGTGTATCCCCATCCAGACAGTCCAGTACGACTTCCTGTCCGGGCTTGCTGTCCACCTTGAACAGCGCGAGAGCCTGGTCCTTGTCGGCTCGGGACCGCGTGGCACCGGACCACTGATTCCCGAACGCAACGCTCTCCCCATGAAGGGATTCCTCGCCGGGAAAACGCAGGACAAGGCCTACAGACTTGTGCTCTACCTGGCCGCGTTCGAGCTGCGGAAGCCGGAGG
>PMLH01000480.1 GCA_003159055.1 Myxococcales bacterium | reverse complement strand
GACCAGCCACTTGTTGACCGGCGGCCGGGGCGCGCTCATGGGTCGTTTCCTCTTCGCGTCTTGCCAGTCGAGGCAATGCCCTGCCAAAGCTCCGCCACCAGCCCGTGCGCAAAGGTTTGCGCGGACATCGACGAATCGCCGGCCACGGTCTGCAAGAAGCAGTAGTTCCACACGGCGCCCATGAAAATGCGGGCCGCGATGCGAGGGTCTCCCTTGACGCGGCCAAGCTCGCCTTCCTTGGCGAAGAAATCGGTCAGCGCACGCAGGATTTCTCGCGGACGGTTGCAGGTCACGGAGCCTTGCGCGCGGTCCCTTTCCGACCAGCGCAGCATCAAACTGGGCAGGAGTTGGCCCAGAAACTCGATGCTTTCAACCGTAATGCGGATGAGATTAGTCTGAATATCGCCCTTGCCGACGTACCGGGCCAAGGTAAGCGCGGGAGGAACGGTTTTGTCCATCGCCGCCTCGAACAGCGCTTCCTTGGTGGCGAAGCGGTTGAAAATACTGCCTTCCGACACGTGGGCGCGCTTGGCGATCTCGACGGTGCTGGCGTTGGCAAAGCCGTGCGCCAGGAAGACCTCCCGGGCGGCGTCGAGGATTTTCGTGCTTGAGATGGTGGCGGGGCGGGCCATTCTTGAGTAGCCACTCAACTATGACCAAGCCCCCGCGCAACCGCAAGGGCAATTGTGGACCATCAATCCGGATAGGAAACATCCGTAATGGTCAGCTCGCGCTGCCCCTTGTCCCAGCGGACCAAGACGGTGTCGCCGACGGTCTTGCCAAGCAGCGCCCGCCCGACCGGCGACTGCCAGGAAATGGCGCCACCTTCGCTGTCGATCTCGTCCGAGCCGACGATGGCGAAGGTTTTGCTTTCGCCTTCCTCGTCCTCGACCGTGACGGTGGCGCCGAAAAACACGTGGTCGCGCCGCTTCTGCTCGCGCGGATCGGCGATCACCGCGATGTCGAGGCGCTTGCTAAGGAAGCGCATGCGCCCGTCGATCTGGCGGAGCTGGCGCTTGCGGTAGATGTACTCCGCGTTCTCCGACCGGTCACCTTCGGCGGCGGCGTCGGAAAGGGCGCTCACAACTTCGGGGCGCTTCTTGGTTTGCAGGAAGTCCAGCTCGGTGGTGAGCTTGCGATACCCCGCTGGGGTGATGTAGTTCCTTTCGCCCTTGGTTTCTTTTTCTTTTGGGGGATCGAGGGTTTTGCGCACCATGGGTGGCTACCAGTCTAGGATGAAGATCGCTTTTGTGGGAATTTGGTGTAGACGAGAAAGATCATGCTTGGAAATGCCGAATCTTTGATTGTTGCCGTGACGTTTGACTCGAAGGGCCTGGTACCGGTCATCGCGCAGGACCGCGCCACCGGGGTGGTCCGAATGCTGGCGTGGGCCAACGCGGAAGCCCTGCGCGCCACCGTGGAAAAGGAACGCGCCACTTTCTGGAGCCGATCGCGCAACGAGCTTTGGGAAAAGGGCGCCACCAGCGGAAACTCGATGAAGGTGTACGACGTGCGCATTGACTGCGATGGCGATGCGGTCTTGTACGTCGTGGATGCGATGGGCCCGTCCTGTCACACCAACGCGACGTCGTGCTTCTTCCGCGCAGTCGGCAAGGACGGCCTCGTCACCGACGACGGGCCGGCCAGCTTCAACAAAGCCTAGCGAGCGGGCTTGCTGCTCGAAGACACTGTTGCGGAAATCTTGCGGCCCGGTGGCGCGCTTGCCGCCGCCTTGCCGGGCTTCGAGCCGCGACCGGGCCAGCTTGCCATGGCCCGGCGAGTGGCGCACGCCATCGACGACGACGAGCGGCTTCTGGTCGAGGCGGGCACCGGCACCGGCAAGACCATCGCCTATCTTCTGCCGGCGATTCTTTCCGGCCGCCGCGTGGTGGTTTCGACCGGCACGCGCACCCTGCAAGACCAGATCGCCTCGGTGGATCTGCCGCGGCTGTCGCGGGTCCTGGCCCAGCCAGTTTCCTTTGCCGTGATGAAGGGCATCGGAAACTACGTGTGCTTGCGGCGACTGGCCGAGCACCAGAAGCAGCTTTCGATCGCCGCCACGGTCGCGCCGGAAACCGCGCGCGTCCTGGCCTGGGTTCGGCAAAGTCAGACTGGCGACCGCGCCGAGCTCGATGGCGTGCCCGAGGACGCGCCCATCTGGCGCGAGATCTCCTCGAGCCCCGAGACCCGGCTCGGCAAGCGTTGCCCCTTCGTCGCCGACTGCTTCATCACCGGCATGCGCCGACGCGCGCAGGAAGCGCAGATCTTGGTGGTCAACCATCACCTGTTCTTCGCCGACTTGGCCTTGCGCTCGCGTTTTCCCGAGGCGCAGGTGTTGCCGGACTACGATGCGGTGATCTTCGACGAAGCCCACCAACTGGAAGACGTGGCGACGGAGATCTTCGGCGTGCAGGTGTCTTCCTTGCGACTATTCGCCCTGGGGCGCGACGTGGAGCGTGCGCCGGTCGCGCTGCGTGGCGAGCCCTTGATCGAGTCGGTGGCGCGACGACTGGAAGCCTCGACGCATCTTCTGTCGCAGGCGGTGCGCGCGCGGCTGCCGCACAAGTCGGGCGACGGTGAGGACATGCGCATCCCGATGCCGGACGATCTTTGGCAGGGCGACCTCCTCGCCCGCTACCACGAGCTAGACACGGTTCTGGAGGAGGCGTCGGTCTTGCTCGGTCGCCTGGCCGAGGACGACATGAGCGAGCCACTGCGCGCATCGCCGCCAGCGGCGAACAAGGCGGCGGTGCTCGCCGGGCTTTCTGCGCGCGCGCAGACCCTGCGCAACGATCTCGACCAGATCGTCGGCAGCGCACGCCGGGATTCGGTGCGCTGGATTGCGCTCTCGGCGCGACAGGTGACCCTTCGCGCGTCGCCGGTCGAGGTGGCGCCGCTTCTGCGCGAGAGCTTCGATGCGCAGTCAGGGCCGCTGATCTTCACCTCGGCGACCCTGACCACCGCGGGCTCGTTCGACTACATACGCGGGCGGCTGGGCTTGGCGGATACCGCGGCGGAAGCGAGCTACCCGTCGCCGTTTCGCTACGACCGGCAAGCGCTGCTCTATGTCGCCGAGGACTTGCCGGATCCCGTGCAGGAGGGTTTCGCCGCGGCGGTGGCCGAGCGCGCGCTGGCCCTGTGCCATCTGTCGCACGGCCGCGCGCTCTTGCTCTTCACCAGCTTTCGCAACATGCGCATCGCCGAGGAGCGCTTTCGCGCCGACGACAGCTTCCCGCTTCTCGTGCAAGGGCAGCGGCCGCGCCATGCGCTGCTCGACGAGCTGCGGACGCGCGTCGGGTCGGTTCTGCTTGCGACCCAGAGTTTCTGGGAAGGCGTCGACGTGCCCGGCGAGGCCCTGTCGCTGGTGGTGATCGACCGGTTGCCGTTCGCCGTGCCCGACGATCCGTTGACCGCCGCGCGCATCGAGGGCATCCGCGAAGAGGGCGGCGATCCCTTCGGCAGCTATCAAGTCCCGCGCGCCGCTTTGGCGCTGAAACAGGGCTTCGGCCGCCTGATCCGCAGCCGTCGCGACCGCGGCGTGGTGGCCATCCTCGACGGCCGCATCGCCCGCCGCCGCTACGGACCCATGCTGCTCGCCAGCCTACCCGCCGAATGCCCGCGCACCGAGGAACTAGAAGAGGTGGGGACGTTCTTCGGCTCCGCGGGCTGATGAGCGATTGCAGCTCACTCAGGGAGTCGCCCCTTTTTGCCAGGCATGGGCCGCGTCGGGGCTACAATCGTGGCCCATGCACATCCTGTTTCTGGTCGGCGTCTTCTTGCTAGGCTCGTTCCCCACCGGCGTCGTGGTAGCGCGCGCCAA
This sequence comes from Myxococcales bacterium, assembly GCA_003159055.1. Next base: position 228 of record PMLH01000480.1, on the reverse strand, counting down.
GGGCGTGGATCTGCGCAAGGTGGGCAGTGGCAACATCGGCACGACCAATGTCGGCCGCGCGCTCGGCCGGGGTTGGGCTGCTGTCGTGCTCTTGGTCGACGCGGGCAAGGGCGCCCTTCCAGTTGTGCTCGCGGCTCAAGTCTTTGATGTCTCCTGGCTGCCGGCGGCTGCCGGGCTGGCTGCAGTGCTGGGGCAAGTCATTTCCATATTCCTGAAGGGCCGCGGCGG
>PMLH01000031.1 GCA_003159055.1 Myxococcales bacterium | reverse complement strand
AGACTCAACGCGCTATCCGCCCGCAGTGGCAGCGCTCGCGCCAGCCGTCGGATTCACCGCTCGCGCCACTCAGACGGCCCGGCACCACCTTCACGGCCACCCGAGGCGTTCCATTCCACCTGCACCGAACCAATCCAGCCCAAGAGAACGAATCGTGCGATTTTCCAGCGCAAGAGCTCCCTCGGTCCACGCGTCCGGACGCCTCAAGCTACGCGCCTTCTTTCAACGAGGTTCGCCCCATCCAGGCGAGCACCTTCAGAAACGCGATTCTAGCCTTTCGAGGTAGGACCTTCTCGAGGGCGCGCAGGCGGTCCACATCGTCCGCATCGAGGACTTTGGCCATACGCACGCCCACAACAAACGCGACCGCTCCGACGAGCGGCCCCGCGATGACCGCCAGCAGTTCAGGCCCAATCAGCAAAAAGGGCAGAACAGGCGCGGCCATGACCAAACACGCCAAGAACAGACGGCCAGCAAAGCGAAACGGAAGCTTGAGCTTGAACCAGCGCGCAGCGATGTACCACACGCCGAGGGTCGCAATGGTTCGTCCGAGACCATCGGCAAGTGCCGCTCCAGTCGAGCAGAACAGTCCCACAAGCAGCCAATCCAACCCGAGCACAAGCAGGGCAGCAACCACGTTCCAACGCACGAGCAGGGACTGACCGTTTTCAGCGGCAATGAGTGAATTGGCGGGCTGAGCAAGCGGAGGGAGCAATCCAAGCGCCATCGCGCATATGAGGACCGGGGCGGCGGCAAAGTACTTCGGGCCGTAGAGGACGTGAATGAGCGGACGGCTCAGCACCAATAGACCCACGCTGCTTGGAAAGACGATGAGTGCGAGGTAGCGCCAGGAAACGGCAGTGAAGCGTCGAGCGCCATCGCTGCCTCGGCCGCGTTCGGCGTAGATGCTTGGCGAAGTGGCGGTAACGAAGGGCGTCGCCAACTGAGTCGGGAGGGCCGCGAATCCCGTCGCTACGGCGTAGAAAGCAAGCTGATCGAGGCTGCAGAATTGCTTGAGGAAGAACACTTCCGACCGGTTCCACACAACCAATCGCAGCACCAGCAGTATCGTGGCGTGTGTGCAGAAGAGCACCAATCCGCGCCGCAGTGTCCGATCGAGGGGCAGCCTACCGGATCCGGCTTGCCCGTCATACCCCAGTCCCCGAAGATGTTCCGGAAGCCACCGGAGCGCAAACCGCCATCGAAGCAGCGAATCGCAAGTCCGTCCTAGAAGGAGTGCCGTGGCCAATCCCACCAGCCCCCAGCCGCAGACGAGCGTCGCGAGATTGAGTGATGTCTGGACAACGATACCAGCGATAGACGGAATCGCGTTGGACCTAAGACGTTCCATGGCCGCATTGATGGCCGTCGCAATGCCCAACATGCCTGCTGGCAAGATCGACAGCACCGTGAGTGCGCCAAAGGTTCTCTGGTCCAGGGGCAGGAAGTACCTCGCCCAAGTCAGACCAATGCCCGTGAGGACGACCGAAATCGTCGCTTGGAAGAAGACCGTTCTGCGAAGCAGCCCAGGTATCTCTGCGAAGCGACGCTGCCCTAGGAGATCTCCGAGGTACTTGATCAGGGCCGCAGGCACGCCGAAGTTTCCGACCGCCACCGTCATGGCGGAAATCCATAGAACGTATCCCCAAGCACCGAGCATGGACGGTCCGATGGCACGGGCAACGAGGATCCCTGTCGTTGTTTGCAACAAAAAATCGACGACGGTATCCAGCCCAGTCCAGACAGTGTTCCGGGCGACGGTGTGTTTGAGAGAGGTCAAGACGCCCTAGGTTAGGCGCAGCTGCGTCATGTGGCAATCGAATCCGGTTTCTTTTACGTCAAGGCGTTTGCATGAGCCAGGCCGCTGTAAGCGCGAAGCCGTCTTCCTGGCGCCAGCGGCCGAACCAACGTCGAGGCGCCGGAAAGCCGGCATCGTCGCCGAAGAACTGAAGACTGAACGTGCCGTCGGATGCGAGGCTGATGGAGACTCCGAGGAAATCTCACGACGCGTCACGAGGATCGCCGCATTCGAGGATCGCCGCATTCGCTGATTACCTCTTCCGGGAGCAGCTGCCTCCACATCTTGTCCGCCGTCTTGCTGGAGCCGAGGCAGTTCTAGCGCCATTTTCCTCCCGCCGCGGGTGGACAGTCCCAATTGGTCCAATGCCAGGAACCGATGGTTTGTGCCGAGCAGGGTACCCAGCGAGGCCATCACCACCGCAAGGATCGTCGTGCCATCGGCCTCGTCATCGTGTAGGACTCTAGAGGTACCAAGGCAATACGCCATCAGACATATGCGCTCACGACTCCGTCTAGTCGCCATCCTTGTGGCCACAGCGTATCCGCTTGCCCTGCTGGCGGTGATCTTCATGCTGCGCTTCGTGGGCGAGAGGTGGTGGATTTCGACCGTTGCTATGTACCTACCGCGTCTCGGGTTTGCCATTCCCTTGCCGTTCACGATCGCGGCCGCGTGGCGGTGGGCGCCCCGATACATCTTGATTCCGCAAGTGGTCGCGATTTACCTGCTGCTCTTTCCCTTGATGGGGCTCAGCCTAGGTACGGGACGGTGGTCGGTCTCGAATGCGGCCAGCGCCATACGGCTCGCAAGCTACTCGGCCGACACGGGCGTCCGCGGCATTCCCGGCATCGTTGCGCAGGTGCGGGAGTTCGATCCCAACGTGGTCCTGCTGCAAGAGTCTTCCGAAAGCCTCAGGGGCGGACTTGCCACCGCCTTCGATGGTTGGCACGTGGACCAACGTGGCCAGTTCTTCGTCGCAAGCCGCTTCCCCATCAAGAACGTCTTTGTGCCCGAGCCCTTGATGTACTCGAAGGGGCAAGGTGGTGCACATTTCATAGCCTATGTCCTGGAGACTCCCATCGGACAGGTCGAAGTGTTCAATGTTCACACGACCTCGCCGAGGGACGGCTTGGATGAGCTACGAGGCAACGGGCTTCGGGAAGAGATTCGGACCGGTCGCGTATTCTCCGGAGCCCAGCGCCACGTTATCGAGTTTAACGCCTACCGCCGGCAGCGGCAGACGGAGGCCGCGATAACAGCCGCGCGCGGTAGCCCATATCCGGCCATCATCGCCGGAGACACCAACCTGCCCGGCCTGAGCTGGGTGCTCGGTGAACAGTGCAATGGCTTCCGCGACGTCTTCGATGTCGTCGGGCGCGGATTCGGTTACACGTTTCCGGACAAGCATCCTTGGATGCGCATCGATCGCGTACTTATTGATGATCGCCTGCGCGCCGTCGATTTTCGCGTTGGGCGCTCAAGCGCATCCGATCACTTGTGCGTCTTCGCCGTGATTGGCAAAGCCTGAATGGCCGGCCGTGATTCTGGGACGGCCGGTGTCGCAAGCTGCTTGATAGCCGCCGTACGCATCGGTCAGAAGGGCCAGAGCTACCGCCGCCACCCAATAGTGACGCTCAACGTCCCGTCCTCCGAAGGATGGCCAGCGGCGTCTGCCAGAGAATCCA
>PMLH01000581.1 GCA_003159055.1 Myxococcales bacterium | reverse complement strand
CGGGGAAAAGAAGCGCAACGAGATCTTGCAGATGTCCGTTCTCGAACCTCGCTTGGCAATCCTCGACGAGACCGACTCCGGCCTCGATATCGATGCCTTGCGAGAGGTGGCCGGCGCCGTGCAGGGACTGCGCCATCCATCGCGCGCCATCGTGGTCATCACCCACCACCAGCGCTTGCTCGACTACCTGGTGCCGGACCACGTGCACGTTCTTTCGGGCGGGACCATCGTCACCTCGGGCGACAAGGGATTGGCGGTCGAGCTTGAAAAGAACGGCTACGCCTGGGCGACCACACACGCGCAGGAAGGCGCTGCATGAACGCCGGGCTTTCGCCAGATGCCCGCAAACCCTACGCGGTCAGATTCGCAGAAGTGGTCAGCGCCAAGAGCCCCGTCTGGTTGACGTCCGCACGCCGGAGCGCCTTCGAAACGTTCGTCGCGCAAGGCTGGCCAACCAAGAAGCAGGAGGAATGGCGCTTTACGGATGTCGCGCCTATCACCGAATCAGACTTGCTGCCCGCGATTGCGACGCACGTGTCGTTCGACCTGTCTCATTTCGATCCATCGCTCCTGAGATTGGGCGGCAGCGACGGGCACCGGCTGGTGTTCGTCGACGGACATCACCACCGCGAGCTCGGGACCGGAACACTGCCAAGCTTGCAAGTCGCGCCGTTTTCGTCGCCCGCGGTAATGGACAGTGCGGAGCTTCGCGCCCATCTCGGCCGGCATCTGCGCAACGCCAACGCCTTCGTCGCGCTCAACACGGCATTCATGAACGACGGGGCTTTGGTTCAGATCCCGGCGGGTTTCCGAGTCGAGCAGCCGATCTACCTCGTCTACCTGGCTTCCGCCGCGGGCGGCACAAGCTTTCCCCGTACCTTGATCGTCGCCGGGGCGAACAGCCAAGCGACCGTGGTCGAAATTCACCTCGGTGCCGACGGTCGGGCCACGCTATCCAACGCAGCGACCGAGATCGTCTTGGGAACAGACGCGCAGCTCGGCTACCACGCCATCCAGAAGACCTCGCCAGTCGGTTTTCACGTGGGGCACGTGGCGATCACGCAAGCCGCGGGAAGCACGTTTTCCGCGCACAGTCTGTCGCTCGAAGGGCGCATCGTTCGTAATGACCTGCATGTCGTGCTGGCCGGGGAAGGCTGTGCCTGCAATCTCGACGGGGTCTACCTCGCGGCGGGAAAGAGCCACGTCGACAATCAGACGACGATCGATCACAGCAAACCGCGCTCGACCAGCCGCGAGAGCTACCGTGGCGCCGTGGAAGGCGCAGGCCATGCCGTGTTCAGCGGCCGAATCGTCGTGCGCCCCGGTGCCGAAAAGACCGACGCCCGGCAGACCAACCGCAATCTGATCCTTTCCGACGGAGCGCAGGTCAACAGCAAACCGCAGCTCGAAATCTTCACCAGCGACGTGAAGTGCTCGCACGGCGCCACCACGGGCCGGTTGGATCCCGACGCTCTCTTCTATTTGCGTGCGCGTGGCATCGGCGAAAAGGAAGCCAGCAGGATGTTGATCCGCGCATTTCTGCAGCAAGGCCTGGAACGAATCGCGTCGACGGCGCTCCGTGCGGAGCTAGAAGCCGTGCTCGACCGACGGATAGACCGACTGGTTCAAGGGGAGCCGCGTCCGTGATGGCAAGCGGTCGGCCCAACGGTCACGCCGCTCTGGCCAGCAGCCTCGATGTGGAACGCGTGCGCCGCGACTTTCCCGCGCTGGCGCAAAAAGTTCACGGCCATCCACTGGTCTACCTCGACAACGCCGCGACCACGCAGAAACCGAACGTCGTTCTGGATCGCATTCGGCGCAGCTACCTCGACGAATGCGCGAACATTCATCGCGGCGTCTACCAGCTGAGCGAGCGCGCCAGTGCGGCCCACGATGCCGCCCGCGGCAAGATTCAGGCCTTTCTCGGCGCCGAACACGCGAGCGAGGTCATCTTCGTTCGCGGTACGACCGAAGGTGTGAATCTGGTCGCACAGAGTTGGGGCCGAACCAACCTTGGCGTAGGTGACGAAGTCCTCATCACCGCGATGGAGCACCACTCGAATCTGGTGCCGTGGCAGATGCTCTGCCAAGACCGGGACGCCACGCTGCGGATCGCGCCCATCGATGAACACGGCGATCTCATCTGGCCAGAATTCGAGAGAAGCCTCGGGCCACGCACGAAGCTCGTCGCCTTCACCTACGTTTCGAACGCGCTCGGCACGGTCAATCCTGCGAAGGCGATGATCGACGTTGCGCACCGCCACGGCGCGGTTGTCCTGGTCGACGCCGCCCAGGCAGTGCCCCATCGCGAAATCGACGTGCGCGAACTGGACTGCGATTTCCTGGTTTTCTCTGGGCACAAGCTCTACGGCCCGACAGGCATCGGCGTTCTTTACGGCAAACAGCGTCTGCTGGAGGCCATGCCGCCGTGGCAGGGAGGCGGCGACATGATCGCGTCGGTGTCATTCGAGAAGACGACGTATGCGCCGCCACCCGCGAAGTTCGAAGCTGGTACGCCGGACATCAGCGGCGCCATTGCCCTCGGTTCCGCCATCGATTACGTCGAGTCGTTGGGCCTGCCCGCGATCGAACGCTATGAAAACGATCTGCTCGCCTACGCGGAAACGGCGTTGCTAGGAACGCCCGGTGTGCGCCTCATCGGCAGACCCAAAGAGCGCGCCGCCGCCGTGTCCTTCTTGCTCGACGATATCCACCCGCACGACCTCGGTACCATCCTCGACCGGTTTGGCATCGCCATTCGCGCCGGCCATCACTGCGCCCAGCCCGTGATGAAGCACTTTGGCGTGCCCGGCACCGCGCGTGTCTCGCTGGCCTTCTACAATAAGAGAGAAGAAATCGACACGCTGGTTTCCCGCCTGGCGGAAGCCCGGAAGATGTTCAAGCTATGAGCGACCTCGACGACCTATACCAAGAAGTGATCCTCGACCATCAGCGCAACCCACGTAATTTCGTGCGCCTGCCCAACGCCAATCGGCAAGCCGAGGGCAACAATCCGCTGTGCGGCGATCACGTCACCGTGTACCTCGACATCGAAAACGGATTGATTCGCAACATCAGTTTCCAGGGCGAAGGCTGCGCGATTGCCAAGGCCTCAGCTTCTATGATGACCTCGACGGTCAAAGGGAAGACGGTGGCGGAAGCGTCCGAGATCTTCAAGCGCTTCCACCAGATGGTGATGGGCGGGAAGGATCCCTGCTTCGACATCGAATCGCTCGGCAAGCTGGCCGCGTTTTCCGGCGTGAGTGCCTTTCCGATGCGCGTGAAGTGCGCCAGCCTGGCGTGGCACACGCTAAACACGGCTATCCACGAGCCGACGCCGGTGCTTGGCGAAATCGGAAAGGAGGAGCCGAAGTGATGCCCGAGGCGGTATCCGAGGGCCGGCAAGAGAATGCCCGCGTAGGCGCGGCCCCAGCCGACGCAAGCAAGGCCCTGGAAGATCGAGTCTGGAGCGAGTTGCGCGAGCTCTATGACCCAGAAATCCCCGTGAACATCGTGGAGCTCGGCCTCATCTACGCCATGCGGACGGAGCCCCTGCCCGACGGTGGCCACCGTGTCGAGGTGCTGATGACGGTCACCTCGCCGGCCTGTGGCATGTCGGAGGTGCTGCGCACCGAAGCCGACGCGCGCATCCGCAAACTGCCAGAGGTCCGCGAGGTCGAAGTAGCCGTGACCTTCGATCCGCCGTGGACGCCTGAGCTGATGAGCGAAGACGCCCGCTTGCTGCTCAACATCTAGGGGCCGAGGGAGGATTTTGCGGCAGGTCATAATCTTCTTTCGCCGCATGGCGATGTGCTATTTTTTTTAACGAATGATGCTACCTTGGGCCACTCACTAGCCAACAGTACCGATGGACGTTCTGACGGTGGGTCGTCCAAGAGGGGCTGGAAAGCAAGGATTTTCGCGAAACTTTTGACCAAGCGGGAGACCACAATGAAGATGAAGTATCTGTTGTCGATTTGCGCCGCAGGCGCGCTGGCCGCGTCCCTGGGAATGGTGGGCTGCTCATCGAGCGATGGCGGTCTTCCTAGCGGGACGGGCGGCAAAGGCTCAGGCGGCAAGACCGGAAGCGGAACTGGCGGTTCCACTGTGAGCACGGGCGGAGCGACGACCAGCACGGGCGGAGCGACGACCAGCACGGGCGGAGCGACGACCAGCACGGGCGGCAAGACCGGCGGCACAGGCGGATCAACTGGCGGGGGCGGATCAACGGGCGGGGGCGGATCGACATCGAGGCCCGACGCCGCCGAACGTCCGGACGCCCCGCAAGGGGGCGGATTTGAAGGTGGCGGCGGCGGTCTCAACTTTGAAGCTGGCGGCGGCGGCACAGGCCGCGAAGCTGGCGGCGGCGGCACAGGCCGCGA
>PMLH01000342.1 GCA_003159055.1 Myxococcales bacterium | reverse complement strand
ACGACGACGGCTGTCCCGATCCGGGGCCGGAAATCGTGCGGCTGGGCGAGACCGACGAGAAGATCTACCTGTCCGAGCACATCAATTTCTTCCCTGGCCCGGCCGGCAAACCCACGCTGACGACCAACAGCCACATGCTCCTCGGCCTGGTTGCGCGAGCGATCAAGAACCATCCCGAGATAGCCAAGGTCCGGATTGATGTCCGCGGCAAGGACGCGAGCAAGGAGGACAGCGAGGAGCGTGGCCGAGTCGTGCTGCAAGCTCTAGTCAAACACGGTGTCGATGCACAAAAGCTCAAAGTGGCCGGGCTTGGTGCTGGGCCGAACCGCGTGGAATTCGTGATCGAAAGCCGAAGCAAGCCGCGCAGTTCGATGCCCATTCCCGAGGTGCCCGCCGAGGCCGCTCCTGCAGAGGCGACGCCCGGCGCCGCCCAACCAGCGCCTCCATCCACGCCGGCCGAGGCCCGGTAGCGCGAAAAGCGGAGTCGCGGTAGCGTAGAAGCCATGAAGCCACGCGGCTGGTGCTCCACCGACGTCGGTCTCAAGCGCGACCACAACGAGGACAGTTTCCTCTGTTGTGACGACCTTGGACTTTACGCTGTGGCCGACGGAATGGGCGGTCATCTGGGCGGTGAGCGGGCCAGCAAGATGGCAGTCGAGGTGCTGGAGAAAGAGATGCGCGCGCGGCTTGGGTCCCTGATCGATGCGAACGGCGGCGTGTCCCAAGCGCTCGGCGAGGCGACGCGCCTTGCCTCGCAAGCTATCTACGAGACCGCGCAGATAAGCCCGGATCATGCAGGCATGGGAACCACGCTCACCGGGCTGTGTTTTCACGGTCAGAGCCTGACCCTATGCCACGTGGGTGACTCCAGGGCGTACCTGGTGCGCGACGGAAGGGCCCGACAGCTCACCGAGGACCATTCCTGGATTCAAGAACAGGTGCGTGCAGGTCTCCTCTCGCCCGGCGACGCTATGGCGTCGCGCTTTCGCAACATCATCACCCGCTCGGTCGGGTTCGAGCCGTCGGTCACCCCAGACCTGTTCACCATGCCGGTGGAAGCAGGCGACTGCTACCTCGTCTGTTCTGATGGGCTGTCGAACTATTTTTCCGCCGAGGAAATCGGGCGGATTGTGGCTGGGCAGTTCTACAGCGAAGCCGGGCGCGCCCTGGTGGAAATCGCCAACGAGCGCGGTGGCGACGACAACATCACCTGCGTGATCGTCTACATCGCCAACGTCCGCGACGACGCGTCTACGCCAGCACTTTGCTGATCAGCTCCTCGATGCGGACGCGTGGCACCGCGCCCACCAGCTGACCTGCGACTTGTCCTTTGTTGAAGAGAAGCAGGGTTGGCACGCTGCGGATCTCGAATTGCGTCGGCACCCCCGGGTTGTGGTCGATGTCGCACTTTCCGACGCGCAGTTTTCCTGCGTACGCCTGGGCGATGGCGTCGAGGTGCGGCGCGATCACACGGCACGGCCCGCACCAGGTTGCCCAAAAATCCAGGAGGACGGGAAGACTCGACTGGGTGACCTCGGCAGCGAAGTTAGCGTCTGTGACCTCGAAGGTGTTGGGACTTGCCATGGCGTTCCTATAGCACGGAATATCGAGGTTTGTGCCCATGGCTGCACGATGCTAGCTTGTCACGAGCGGCCCGCAGCCCGACCCTCCGATGTCAGTCAAAGTCTTCATTCCACAAGACCAGGTCGACGCCTGGGTGACGACCGACAAGGTCGATCTCGCAGGAGAAATCATGACCTTTCGCAAAGGTCGAATTTCGCTGCGGGTGGTGCCGGCCTATTTCTTCGGCCACGTGTCCGGTGGCTCGGACGAAGGGCACGGGCTGCTCGGGCGGGCCAAGACCAAGGCGGCGGTGGGTGCGCTGGGCGCCGAGGTCTACATGAACTCGGTCATCGTCGCCGAAACCGCGTACGACGTCGAAGCCGGCTTCATTGGCAAACCGCTCGACAACACCTGTACAAGGCAGGCCGTGGTGGCCGCCATCGCAGAGGCGGGGTCCTGACAGTGGGGCGTTCGTGACGTCGCGATGAACCCTATCGTCGTAGGCACCCGCGGAAGTATGCTTGCGCGCTGGCAGGCCTCGTTCATCGCCAAGGCTTTGCGTGACGCCCACCCGGACCTAGTGGTGGAAGAGAAGATCATCGTCACCGAGGGCGATCGCATCTCGGCCGGGCCGCTGTGGAATGCTGGCGGCAAGGGACTGTGGGTGAAGGAGATCGAGGCCGAGCTGCTGGCCGGCGGTATCGACCTGGCCGTGCACAGCATGAAAGACGTGCCTGGCGAGCTCGGGCCCGGCCTGGCCATCGCGGCCGTGCCGAAGCGGGCCGACGTGCGTGATGCCGTCGTCAGCCAGAGTGGCGGCAAGCTGGATGACTTGCCACGGTCGGCGCGTGTCGGGACGACCAGTTTGCGCAGGGCCTTTCAGCTCAAGGCGGCGCGGTCCGATCTCGACATCCACATCCTGCGCGGAAATCTCGACACCCGTCTGCGCAAGGTGGCGGACGGCGTGGTCGACGCCGCGATCTTGGCTTGCGCCGGTCTCGACCGTCTTGGCCTCGAGCATCGGATTGCCGAGCGCCTGCCCATTGAGCGCATGTTGCCGGCGGTGGGCCAGGGCGCCTTGGCGGTACAAACGCGCGCCGACGACCAGCGGACGCGGGCGTTGTGCAGCGCTCTGGACCACCCTGACACCGCCATCGCCGTGACTGCGGAGCGTGCATTCCTGGGGCGACTCGGCGCCACATGCCGAACCCCGGTGGCCGGCCACGCGCGCCTACAGGACGGCCAGGTCGTCCTCCTCGGCCGCATTGGCAGCCCAGACGGAACGCAGATCCTTGCGGACCAGGCCAGCGGGCCTGTGGCAAGCGCAGCCGAGGTCGGTCGCGGCTTGGCCGAGGCCATGCTTTCGCAGGGCGCAGCGGCGTTGCTTGGCGAATCCTGATGACGCAAAGTGTCGCGTCAGTTTTTGCGATTTCCTGCCGAAGAGCCTTATGATCGACCCTGAGGAACCATGCGGCCGCCTATGTACGCGACAGGACTCGCTAGCATCGCCTTGCTTGCGGCGTGCGCGCACCGTCAGCCGAACCAGGCCGAGATCGACCAGCTGAATCGTTCCGTCGAAGCCCTGCGCATCCAGAACGCGGCCTACGCCAAGCAGGTCGAGGAGCTGGAAAATCGTCTCTTCATCCTGAGCGATCGACTGGAAAGCCGAAAAATCAACGACGAAAAAGTCGAGACGCCCACCCTGCCGACGGTGACCTTGCACCCTGAGGCCGCGCCGCCCGCGCCAGAGCCCCTGCTCGCGCCACCGGGCACTGAGACCGCTTCCGAGCCGGAAGTCGAATACGCAGGCGAAGCCGCGAAGTCTAATGTCCACCGGCCCGTACTTCGCATGCACGGCGATACCGCAGAGATGCAGATCACCCGCGACCCACCCAGCTCACCTGGCGGTATCCGCATCGCCCGCGAAGGCGTGCCCAAGCCTGCCAAGAGCGAACATCCCGAGGCGGTTGCGCTGTATCGCAAGTCGTTCGAAGCGCTACATGCCGGAAAACACGACGAGGCTGTGCAAGGGTTCAGGGATTTTCTCCGCGCGTACCCAACCCACGACCTAGCCGACAATTCGCAGTATTGGCTTGGCGAGTGCTTCTACGACCGCAAGGACTACGCGTCCGCAGTCCGTGAGTTCCGCAAGGTCATCGAGCACTATCCGAGCGGCAACAAGGTGCCCGATGCCTTGCTCAAGGTCGGCTTTAGCTATTTGTCTCTCGGCAGCGTGGACGCCGGACGGCAAACCCTTTCGCAACTGCAGCGTTCCTATCCACGGCACGAAGCCGCAAGCTTGGCGAGCTCTCGCCTGGCAGAGCTGGATCGCAACCTTCCCCACAGCGAGGAAACCGGCAGAGCGGCCAGTACGAGCGCCCGAGCTGTCCCAACCCACTTGGAGGCCCCGTGAGACCCTTTCGCTTTCTGTTCGAAGTGGCGGCCTTGGCTGCCTTGCCCCATTTCGCCCTCGCGGACAACTTGGGCGCCACCCGGATTCCTCGCCAGGTCGAAGCGGCCCGTGGCGGAACCGACCTTGCTGATCCTGGCACCCTGGATCCCGACGGGCCCGTGCCAGAGCCGACCTACGGCCTGAAGCCCGGCACGTCGAAGACCATCGGTGGTGGCGTCAAGGACGCCAATACCAGGCGAATCGAAAACACCGCGGCGGGATTGGCGCCGGGCGGTGTGATTGGGGTCGATGCGCCGGGCGCGACGGAGATCCCCGACAAGATCACGAGCAGCCAAGGCGGTCTTCCCGAGCTTCACGTGGTNNCAGAAGGGCGACACCTTGTGGTCACTGTGCTCGAAGTATTTTGGCGATCCGTGGCGCTGGCCGCGGCTTTGGGCGTCCAATCCCATCATCACCAATCCCCACTGGATATTTCCGGGCGACGTGATTCGGATCGGCCAAGGGAATTCCGGAGCAGTCGCACCCATCAGTGCTGCGCCTCCACCTGCCTCCCGAAGCGGCATGCTGTCAGTCAACCGCGTGACCCCGGGCGGCGAAAGCGCGGTCTTGTTGCGCACGCTGGGTTTCATCGAAGCCAAGGACCTCGAACAGGCCGCCACCCTGACTGGCTCTCGCGAAGAAAAGATCATGCTGGCAACGTCGGATCAGGCCTATCTCCACTATCCCAAGCAGATGCCGGTTCGCGCTGGCGAGCGCTATTCGGTGTTCACNNTCCGATCGAGCGAGGCGCGCGCGTCAGCCCGTTTGTGCGTCAATTCAAGCGCATCGAACCCAAGCCCAGCGACGTCACCCTGGAAGCGCGCGTGATTGCCACTTTTGCCCCCAACCAATTGCTCGGATCAGGTCACTTTGTCGTCCTGAACCGAGGCAAGCGGGACGGCGTGCAGGTTGGGAACCGAACCTTCGTGATCCGGCGCGGCGACGGCTATCGC
>PMLH01000239.1 GCA_003159055.1 Myxococcales bacterium | reverse complement strand
CTGCCAGTGGGCGCAGCTCTACGAAATGGCGCCGTGGAACATCAAGGCCATCTACCGAACCCTGGCCGGCGAGTTCCCCTATGTGATGGTGTTCGCCGCCGAGGATCTCTCGTCCGACACGATTCTCATCGCCAGCCGCAAACCCATCGAGCTGGATATCCGCAAGATTGCGCGCGCTTTCGAGAATCCAGCCACCGCCGCCGAGGCCAAGCGTGCGGGCTTCGATTCGCCGCACGACGTGCCCGCCTTCCTGCTCCTCGGCAACGAGGAAATGCGTTCGTTCACTGCTGGCGGGCAGCTCAACACCGACGACAATGCCCTGATCGAATTCGCAGCGCCGCGCGATTTGTTGCGCTACCAGGCCTACGATCCGTACCTGGCGAAGGTCTACGGTCCCATGTGGCCGTACGGACATCTCACTGGATTGGTCGAAGGCTACGACGGACCCAATCGCGCCGCCGACATGGCCAACCTGGCGCGCAGCCTTCTCGCGCACGGCAAGGCCCGCGAAGCCAAGCTGTGGCAGTCGCGTGCCGAGGCAGCGGCGCGCGCCGCCAATGCGCCGAATCCCGCCGTCGAGCACACACGCCTGCTGCTCGGCTTGGTCGACACGCGCGAAGATCGCGACCAGGAAATCCCGCTCGCCCCTGACGGCGGACTTGCCCCGCCGGTGATTCCGCCCGAGTTGCCCGCCGACATCGCAACCCGAGTGACTGAAGAATACAAGGACCTCACCGCTCAAGTCGAAAAGAACAAATACGCCAGCGCCTTCAAGATCGTCGAAGACTGGCCCGAGCAAACCTGGGGCGCGAAGCTCGGCAAGGACTTCTCGCTGCTGACCGGATTTCTCGACTACAAGGCCGAGTTCTACGGCGATGCCATCGACGAGCTCAAGCCGTTGGCCGACAATGCCGAGTTCGCAAAGCGCCGGCCGGAGCTGCTCTACTACTTGGGCCGTTCCTATTTTGCGAATGCCAATTGCGCCAAAGCTGTTGCCGCACTTGAGCGCTACATTGAGGCGCAGCGAGACTTGGGGCGTCCGCTCTTACCGGGCTCCGCTGGATCCACCGACGAGCAGCCCATGGACAGCACCCCGGCAGCACAGTAGCAACGGCAGCAATTGACGGGCTCCCCGAACTGGAGCCCCGCCGCCCTGCCGAAGAAAGCTATTGCAACAAAACCGCTCCGGTTGTAGTTGTGCGCTCGCGGAGGTCTTATGCAGAAGTGGTTCATCACAATGCTGTGTGGATCGTTGTTGGGAGTGGGTTCCGCCTGTGGCCCCGGTCTGCAAGGCGGGCGACAGGCCGAGGCCAACTACGCGCCCAAGGTCGTGGTCGAATATCGCGCTGAAGGTGATGCGCCGACCGGCATTCGATACGCCTTGGTTCGTGAGGGCGACAGCTTGGCCATCCTCAAAGTCTCGCCTGGAGCGCCCCCCATGCTCATCGATCGCCGCTGGCAAGATTCCAACGGCTACCATTTCGTGATGTGGTCGCCGACCACCGAAGCCGAACATATCCTTGTTCCCCCACAGCCAGGGGCGATTGCCTTCCGCTGGACCTACCCGCCCGGACTCTATGAGGTGACCAAGCAAAACGAGATTGCACGGCCTGTGCCCAAGATCCCGCTTGAAGCAGTGACCAAGCTAACTCCAGTGGGTGCCCGATGATGGCAAACCCGATGATGATGATGATGGCAAAGATGATGTCGAAGCGCGCATTCATTGCTTTTCTGCCGTTTGGGGTCGTGACATCGATCGGGTGCGCTTCGACGACACAGTCGGCGCACTACTCGCGCACACCGGTGTTGGTTGGCCCGGTCCCATGCGTGGGGTGCAGCGCCCGGACGACGAAGCCCAAGGGGGAACCATCGTTCACGGACGAAACCAAGATTGCTTCCTGGACCTGGAGCATCGGCTACGTGACGCAGAGTGGATTCAGCGTCGTTCCCTCGAAACTCAACGAGAAGAGCGCGGCCATCACCGATCCATGCCACAGTGAGTTTGTGTTGCGAGAGCTGGGCGCACGCGCATTTGGGCTATGGCCTTTGTTCGTCCTCTACGAATCGAGCTCGACCTACCTCGCAGGCGATATCGTGCCCGTCCCCAATGGAAGCTGCGACTTGACCATTGAACGGTGGCCGCTGTCCGGCCCTCAGGGCATCTCCTGGCCCACCGCCAGGCTTTCGCCAATCCCAATGCCACCCCCGGCGGCGCCGCCGCCCCCACCCGCCGCGCCGGCCCCAACACCCCCGGCAAGCACTGGAAGTGCCATATGATCGCGATCGTTCACCGGCTCTTCTCCTTTGTGGCAATTGTCGGTCTCGCGGCAGCCTCTGGCTGCGCAGGGGCGTCTGCCAACGTCACGGCAGACAGCGCCCGCTACCCCATCTCGATGTCCCCCGTCGTCCGAGATCAATCCGGTATGTTGCTCGAACGGCAGCACATCGTGAAGGTTGGTGAGTTCTACGCAAGCAGCTCCAAGGTTGCAGTTCTCTATTCACTGCTGCCGACCGGGCAGTTCGACATCTCGGAAGAGGTCAACCAGCAGGTCGCTGCCAGAGGCGGGGAGGCCATTGTGAACTTCTCGGTTCGGGCCAGCGATGGATGCGCTGTCTTGAACTCCTTCTTCCTCCTCAACGCCCTTCCCATCTGGCCCGGATGCGTTCCCATCACGGTCAGCGGGGACATCATCAAGCGCGCCGAAGGACCGGGGGCGCCCACCGCGACCACGCCAGCTTCGCCAGCCGCCGCGTCCCGACTGTAGGGCACCTTCTTCATCCATCGAACCCCCGAACACACCAATACTACTGGCTCGGGCGTCTCGGTGGTAGCATGGGACCGTGGCCCCAAAGCAGACTACGCGTAAGGTCGCCGTCGGCGCCCGCCGCTCCGGCATGCGCTTGGCAGCCAAGCGCGACAAAGCCGCGTCCAAGTCCAAGCGGGTGGTGGTCGGCGTCGGCCTTTCCACGGTGGACCTTCTTTTCGAGTGTCCCCGCATCGACGAGCGCCTGATCGACGCGTCGGTCTTCAGCATGCAGGGCGGCGGCTCCGCGTCGAACATGCTCGCCACCCTGGCGGTGATGGGGCAAAGCACGCGCTTCTTCGGCCGCATCGGCGACGACGAGCACGGCCGCTTCATCCTGCGCGGCATGCAGAACCTCGGCGTTGACACGTCGATGCTGATGGTGGAGAAGGGCAAGGTCTCTCCGGTTTCCGTTCTCCAGATCGACGAGCTGACCCGACGCCGCAAGATCTTGCGTTCGCGCGGCAATGTCACGCCCCTTTCGCCACGCGACCTGCCTTCGGGGCTTCTCGCCGACGCCGCCATGTTGGTCATTGATGGCAGCCAGCCGGCCTTGCAAGCCGCGATCGCCGAAAAGGCGCGCGACAAGGGCATCGCAGTGCTGCTCAACGCCAGCCAGCTTNNTTCCGGCGGCATGGGCGAGCTGCTTTCGCTCTCCGAGGTCGTCATCGGCTCTGAACGCTTCGCCCACGAGCTTGCACCCGCGGACAATCTGGGCGACAGCCTGCGTGAGATCCTCAACCTCGGTCCACGCGTCGCGCTCATCACCATGGGTGAGTCCGGCTCTATCGGGCTCGAAGGAACGACGCTTGTCGAACAAGAGGCGCTCGACGTGTTCGTCGCCGACACCTCGGGCGCCGGCGATGCCTTCGCGGGCGCGTTTGCCTTCGCCCACCTGAACGGCTGGCAGCTCGAACGCGCGGTGCCCTACGCCAACGCGGCCGCAGGGCTGGTCTGCAGAAGCATCGGCGCGCGCTCAGCTCTGCCTACCGTCGAGGAAGTTGTAGCTGCCATGAACGGCTCGCAGCCCACCTCGCAAGGCTAATAACACCTCGACTATTTGCTGGGCTCGGGCGCGGCGGGGGGAGCCGCGAAGAATTGCTGGGGAAATGCCTGGAAGCCGAACTGCGCGTTCAGGCGCTTGAAGAAGTCCGACGCTTCGCCGAGGCTCAGGTTGGCGAGATAGTTCGCCACCTGCTCGCGCGAAGGCGGCATCCGTCGCCCGGCGACAACGCCCAGAATCAGGCCCGCGATCAGACTGACGACGGCAGTGATGAGAAGTCGCTTCATGGGGAACGGATGCTAGCACGGGCCCGCGCGCGAATCGATCGGCTATCGGGTCTGCCGTGATCCTGCTTGTTGCTCTTCGGCCACTTCTCTCGGATAACTGTCCTTCGTCCCAATGGCCTACTTCCACG
>PMLH01000018.1 GCA_003159055.1 Myxococcales bacterium | reverse complement strand
GGGACAACTTTTCAGACACCCTCTGAGATGTACAGCTCGTTCGGGGCAGCTCCCGACAGTACCTGCCTGGCGCGCGCACCCAATCGCTTTGGCTCGAGCTGCAACCAAACCGCGGCGTGTGTGTCGAGGAGGTAGCGCTGCTTCTGGGTCATTGTTCCCAGTCGTCGTCGCCAAACACCGGTGCCGTGGGATCGTAGTCGTGTGCAAGGCTGGCGGTACCGGCCAGCGCGCCCATGGTCAGTGCTGGAGGCGTGCGCAGCAACTCGTTCTCGACGGCCTTTCGGGCAAACTGCGACGGCCTCTGCTTGGCGCGCTTGGCGGCGGCGCGAACCTTCTTGTAGAGCGGCGCCGGCAGATGCATGGACAAGGTAGGCACGTCTATAGATTTCTGTAGATATGCCCAGGTGTCAAGTCGACGCGATCTCGTTTGCGGATGTGCGGTTTGGGCACCGAGCGCCGCAGCGCAAGGAGCAATTTTCTCTGCAATTCCGCACTTGTTGCATTTGCGACGCTGTAACTCCAGGATGTCCTGGCTCTAATTCCGTTCCGAGCGTGATAGTAAGAGCCATGCTCCATTCCACGTTGGTCACTGGTTCGTCAGCCCCGGTGGAACGTCAGCGGTCGAACCTGGCGAGCTAGCCGATGGATTTCCAGACCCTCGACGCTCTACGCAGGCGGCACCCGGCGTGGCGGCTGCTGGTGGCGGACAGCGCGCCTTTGGTCGCCAGCTTCCTTCACCGCAGCTTCGTCGAGCCCAACCTGCGGACCATCGCGCGGCAAGAGCTGGTCGCGAAGTTGGACGACTATCTCTTCCACTTGCGCGAGCGGCTGGGTGAAGACGCGTTCCCCCGCGCTGCGGGCGAATATCTCGACGAGTGGGCCGCAGATGGCCGGGGCTGGCTGCGCAAGTACTATCCGCCGGATAGCGACGAGCCCCACTTTGACCTGACGCCCGCGACAGAAAAGGCGCTGGCCTGGCTGGCCGGCTTGCGGCAGCGCCAATTCGTCGGCACCGAGTCACGGCTGATCACGGTGTTCGAGCTGCTCCGCCAGATCGTGCAGGGCACGGAAGTCGATCCCAAGGCGCGCATCGCCGAGCTGGAAAAGCGCCAGGCCGAGATTGCCGCCGAGCTTGCGCGCGTGCGGGAAGGCCGCGTCGATTTGATGGATGCGGCCCAGGTGCGCGATCGCTTCGCGCAGATGGCGGATACGGCGTATGCCCTACTGGCGGATTTTCGCGAGCTGGAGCAGAGCTTTCGCGACCTCGACCGCGCGGTGCGGGAAAAGATTGCGACCTGGGACGGCAGCAAGGGCGCCTTGCTCGACGAGATCTTCGGCGAACGCGACGCCATCAGCGATTCGGATCAAGGCCGCAGCTTTCGCGCTTTCTGGGACTTTCTGATGTCTCCGGCTCGGCAAGAGGAGCTCTCCTCGTTGCTCGAAGCGGTCTTCGCTCTTGCGTCGGTGCAGAAGCTGGAGCCGAACACGCGCCTTCTGCGCGTGCACTACGATTGGTTGGAAGCCGGCGAGGTCGCGCAGCGGACCGTGGCGCGTCTGTCGGAGCAACTGCGCCGCTATCTCGACGACAAGGTGTGGCTGGAGAATCGGCAGATTATGCAGACCATCCGCGCCATCGAGCAGGGCGCGCTGGCGGTTCGCGACCAGGCGCCCGCCGGGACTTTTATCGAGCTCGACGAGCCTGGGCCCACCATCGATCTGCCCATGGAGCGCCCGCTGTTCTCGCCGCCATGGAAGCCGAGCATTGCCGACCAGATCTTGATCGAAGGCGAGGGCGACATTCCCACCGACGTGCTCTACGAACAGGTCTATGTCGACAAGACGGAGTTGGCCGCGCACATCCGTCGCGCATTGCAGACCCGGCCGCAGATTTCTCTGGCCGAGATCGTCGAGTCACGCCCGCTCGAACGCGGCCTGGCCGAGATCGTGGCCTACCTGAGCCTGGCCGCGGACGATCGCCGCGCGCTCATCGACGACGAGCACAAGCANNCCCGCGGCACCCGCCGCTGGAAATCCACCCGCGCGGCGGGGTAGGCTCGCCAAGGGGCCCGGGAAACGTCGTCTCTGGGCCACTTGCGTGGTACGGTTCTTGACCATGCAAACCAGGCAGCTGACGGCGATCATCGAGCGCGAGGGCGACGGGTACGTGGCCCTGTGCCCGGAGGTAGACGTTGCCAGCCAAGGTACGACGATCGACGAGGCACGCCTCAACTTGATTGAAGCCCTGGAGCTGTTCTTTGAAACGGCCGACCCTTCGGAGATCCAGAGCCGCATGCACAGCGAGGTGTTCGTGACTCGGCTCGAGGTAGCCGTTGGGTAGACTGAAGATCTTCTCGGGGCGACAGCTCTGCAGTCTATTGGAATAGCACGGTTTCGCCAAAGTCCGACAGCGTCGGTAGCCACGTCGTCATGCAGAAGCGTGAGGGCGAAACGACCGTGACGATTCCGGTGCCTGATCACGCCGAAATCAAGATCGGCACGCTCTTGTCCATCATCAGGCAGTCGGGCTTGCCACGGGCCGTCTTCGAGCCCTGACCGACGTCGAAGAAGTCCTCGACAGCCTGGCCGCCCTCGGCATTTGGGCTGCCTACGATGCCCGCAGCGCACGCCGCTGGAAATCCACCCGCGCGGCGGGCTCGCCCCTTGCCTCCTCCCATCGCCAGACCTAGATTCGCCCCTGAACATGCCATCGAGGCACTTGCAGCCATGACCGACGCTCAGCCCAATGAGGCGTTGGCGCGGAATACGTTTTCGCTGGTGCTCGTGTCGCTGATGAAGGGCGTCGTCCACGCGGAGGCGGAGCCCAAGAATTGGCAGGCGCTGCTCGATCTGCAGGCGCGGGTACGCGATCACGTGGCTCCGCTCGGGTTGGAGCTGATCGTCGACGAGGCCGAGGGCTATGCGTACCTGCGCCAGCGGGTGGTCGGCGAAGGCGAGCCGGAGCTCCCGCGCCTGGTGCCGCGCCGGCCGCTCGGTTTCCAGGTCAGCTTGCTGCTGGCGCTCTTGCGCAAGAAGCTCGCTGAATCGGACGCGCAGGGCGACAGCACGCGCATCATCTTGAGCTGCGAGCAGATCGCCGACTTGATACGGGTCTTCCTTCCCGACAGCGGCAATGAAGCGCGCCTGATGGATCGCTTGGATGCGCACCTCAACAAGGTGGTCGAGATGGGATTCCTGCGCCGGTTGCGTGGCAAGGACGGCGAGTTCGAGGTCGAGCGCATTCTCAAGGCCTTCGTGGATGCCCAGTGGCTTTCGGAATTCGATCGGCGGCTCGCCGC
>PMLH01000302.1 GCA_003159055.1 Myxococcales bacterium | reverse complement strand
GGCTGCCGTCGGCCTGGCGGGGGCCGAGAGCACCCGAGGATTCCGCGCTCACATCTTTGACCGTCATGCTCGGATCCGTGACGCTGAGGAAATCCTTGTTCGCCGGGGTGAGATTCAGATCCCAGGAATTGAAGGCAGTGTCGACCCCCGTCATGTTGGAGTTCTTGTTGGGGAACCCGATGTTGTTCCGCATGATGTGAGCCAGATCCCCGGTCAGGATGATGGTCGTGTTCGGATCGCCGGCCGGGCTCGCCAACATGTTGTACTGAGTGCCGTTCTGGAACGACGTATTATTGTACCAGGTGTTCCCGCCCGTGGAGTGATTGGCATAGAACCCCGAGGCCTTGTTCTTCCAGGCCACGTTGTTCTGGACGAGGTGGCGGACGCCGGTCTTGCTGCTCCCCATCTTGAAGCCGTTGCCATTTCCCGACGAAGGATTGGTGTTGCCGTAATCGGCGTAGCCATTGCCCATGGCCCAGGAGTTCTCCACGGTGACTGGAATTTCCTGGTTGATCAAATCGTACCCGTCATCCGAGTTCCACCACGCCCGGCAGCCCCGGATGATCGTGCGGTCACCGGCGGTTTGGTAGTGGACACCGAAGCCGTCGGCATTCTGTCCCTGGCCTTGATTCGAAGTCGCATCGTAGTTGTCGTGCGCATCGCAATTGAGCACGAGGTGGCCTCCTGCGCTCTTGCTGCCGATGAAGATTCCGTTGCCGCTGTTGTGGTGCATGTTGAGGTTTTCGAAGATGTCGTTGCCACCGCTGTCCAGGGCGAAGCCATTGTTGGAATAGCTGTTCATCGGGACGCAGCATTCCTCGATGCCCTTGAAATGCAACCAGCTACCCGTGATCGAAAAACCCATGGTGTAGCCGGTGGTCGATATCGTCATGTTGGAGAAGTCGACCATCGGGACCTCGCCCGGGTAGGCCCAGTAGTTGATCCGGTTGGTATCCGAGGTTCCGCTCTTCGAGAACAGGATGCCGGCGCTGCTCGTTTTGGGCGTCGTGATCGCATAGGTACCGCCACGCAGCCAGACCGTGTCTCCCGCCAGCGCGGTGTCTGCCCCCTTCTGGATGGTGCCAAAGGGTTTATCGATGGTGCCGGGATTCGTATCGCTGCCGGTGGGCGCCACGTAGTACTCCGTGGCGAACGCATCCTTCGCGGCGAAGAGGCCCAGACCGGCAACCAGCCCGAGAAGCAGTGAGTGCCGCCGACCCGATTTCGTTGCGCGTTCTGCGGATTTCATCCAGCGCTCCTTTGCTGCATGATGGCGACGATCGAGCAAAACACCGGTTTTCCGCCCGCGGGAAACTCCTTTCGCTCGCAGTGTAGCGGCGCGGGTGAACGGCTCATCGCAGCCCCCGGAAAGACACGCCCCCCCGCGAACCGCAGCGACCGCGGGCGCCTTGTGCGGGCCTACGAACGGGTTCTTGCCATTGCCGCGCTACGGCTGCGGGCGGACCTTGGGGTTCCAGAGCATCTGGTGCGCCTCGCGCAGCATGGCCGGGATCTGCTCGCGGAACGGCGAATCGGGAAGCGCAGCGATCATCTCGGCGTCGTCGAAGCTCTCGGCGCGTGCCCCGGGCACCCAGATATCGTCGGGCTGCATCGAGATGTAGCGCTCCTGCGCGAAGTCGAGAAGGTCGAAGGCCAGGACCAGATTGCGCAGCCAGAGGATGCGTTTCACGTTGATCTTGCCGGGCAGCTCGTCCCATTCGCGCAGGCCATCCCGCCAGTGGCTCGCGAACGCATCGCCCAGGGCCTCGCGGTAGACGGCCTCGATGCGCCTGGCGATGGGGTCGAGAATCGGCGCGGGATCGGCGAGCATGGGCAGTACCTTGAGGTGCTCCTCGAAGTCGGTCGGCCGCGCGGCGCCGAGCGACAGCGTATGGATGTCGGGATGGGCAAGGCACCACAGATCGTTGAACACCATCGGCGACAGCGGCTCGCACAGTGCCCGCAGCTTGGCCGACGCGCGGTAGAGGCGTCCGCCCTTGTCCGACGGGCTGATGATAAAGGTGCCCATGTCGTGCCGGCGCGCAGCCTCGAGAATCGGAAGGTTGTCTTGGAACAGGTAGTAGTAGTGAAAGTTTACGTAGTCGAAGCGCCCGGTCTCGATCATGCGCAAGACCAGCGGACGCGCCGCGTGGGTCGAAAACCCAATGTGGCGAATCCGGCCTTGCTTGCGCCAACGTTCGGCGACCTCAAGGGATCCGCCGGGAGCAAGCGACCAATCCACCGAATCTTGGTCGTTGACCCCGTGGATGGCGAACAAGTCGACGTGGTCGACTTTCAGCAGCGCGTACGACTCGGCCAGCTGGGTTTCGAATTCCTTCGCGCTCGCCGACGGACGAATCTTGGTCTGCAAGATGAAGCGGTCCCGTCGGTGACGAGCCAGCGCCGGGCCCAGCTGCGCCTCGCTGGTGCCATAGCCCCGAGCGGTTTCGATGTGCGTGAGACCCAGCTCCAGCGCTCGATCGACCGTGGCCTCGAGGTTGCGCTGGCTTTCCGCCGATGTCTCGACGCCGCGAGTCCAGGACTCCTGAAAACGCATTCCGCCGAGCGAGAAGACAGGCAGAGCGAGATTGGTTCGTCCGAATCGCCGGTAGATCACCCCCGGATACTATCCGGTCTGGCCGGGCTACTCCACCCGTTCAAAGAATCGGTGCCAGTGAATTGACTTGAACCAGTCGGCGATGCCTGCCGGGCTGAGCCCGCCGCGCGACGGGTCACGCGACCACCAAACGATCAGCGCCCTGCCCTTGATGAGCTCGTATGGCACGTAGCCCCAGACGCGCGAGTCGCGCGAATTGTCGCGGTTGTCGCCCATCGCGAAATAGTGCCCCTCCGGAATCTTGCGCGGCGAAAAATCGGACGCGTCGGTCCGGTTGGTGAACTGGTGCGTGAGATGGGTCTTCCCATCAAGATGCTCCATCCAGACCTCGCACGGCCGAATCATCTCGTCCACCTCGGCGTCGCCGTCTTTGCTCGTGCACGGCTGGGACTGGAATTCGCGCGGCATCGGGCGGCCGTCGATGAACAGCTCGTTGTGGCGCAGCTCGATGGTTTCGCCGGGCAACCCCACCACGCGCTTGATGAAATCCATGCTTTGGTCGGGCGGATACTTGAAAACGATAATGTCGCCCCGCTTGGGCTTCCCCAGCTCGGCGATCTTGACGTTGGTAAACGGAATGCCGACCGCGTAGGCGAACTTGGAAACGAAAATGTGGTCGCCGACTTCCAACGTTGGAATCATCGACCCGGTCGGGATCTGAAAAGCCTCGACGACGAAGGCACGCAGAAGCAGCGCGACGCCCAACGCCAGCCCGATGGATTCCGCGTACTGTCGGGTGGCCGATTTGCGGGCGAACGCGACGTGCTCATCCATCTTGCCGTCGAGATCCGAGTTCGCCTGGCGCAGCCGCTCCAGATCGCCAGCCTTGCGCGCCTCTTCGACCTCGGTGACGGCTGCGCCGAGCGTCGCCGACACCGACTCGGGAATGCGATAGCGCTTCTTCTTGAGGATGCGCTTGGTTTCTCCGACCAGCTGCTTGGCTTCGGCCTTGGCGTGGCCCCACTGCCGATACCTGCGCCAGGAAGCGAGAATGCTCATCACCATGATCAGTCGACCTTCAGAATCGCCAAGAAGGCTTCCTGCGGGATCTCGACATTGCCAACCTGTTTCATTCGCTTCTTTCCCTCTTTCTGACGTTCGAGGAGCTTGCGCTTGCGGGTGATATCACCGCCGTAGCACTTTGCGGTGACGTTTTTTCGCAAGGCTTTGACCACGGTCTTGGCAATCACACGGGAACCGATGGAGGCCTGGATGGCGACCTCGAACTGCTGCATCGGAATCAGCTCTTTCATCTTGATGCACAGGTCGCGTCCTTTGATGTACGAGGTTTCGCGGTGAACGATGGCCGACAGCGAATCCACGCGATCGCCGTTCACGAGCAGGTCAAGGCGAATCAGGTCGGCCGCCTGGTAGCCCTTGGGCTCGTAGTCGAGGGAGGCGTACCCCCGCGAAACCGACTTCATGCGGTCGTAGAAGCCGAACACCACCTCGGTCAAGGGCAAATCGTAGCGGATGATCACGCGCCGTTCGCCCGCGTAGCTGAGGCTGGTCTGCGCCCCGCGCCGCTCCTCGCACAGCTTGAGCAGACCGCCGACGAACTCCGGCGGTGTGTGAATGGTCGCCGCGATGAGGGGCTCCTCGATGCGCTCGATGTCGCCCTCCGACGGAAACTTGGCCGGATTGTCCAGCTCGACCACGCTGCCGTCCCGGCGCACGACCTGAAAACGCACGGTGGGCGCCGTGGTGATGAGGTCGAGGTCGTACTCGCGTTCCAGGCGCTCCTGCACGATTTCCATGTGCAGAAGGCCGAGAAAGCCGCAGCGAAAGCCGAACCCCAGCGCGGCCGACACCTCGGGCTCGCGGCTGAAGCTGGCATCGTTCAGGCGAAGCTTGTCGAGGGCGTCGCGCAGATCCTCGTAGCGTGCCGGATCGGTGGGAAAAATGCCGGCGAAGACCATCGGCTTGGCAGGCTGAAAGCCGGGCAGTGGCTTATCGCAGGGCTTGCTCGCCTCGGTGATCGTGTCGCCCACCCGCGCGTCGGCGACCTCCTTGATGGCGGCGGTGATGAACCCGACCTCGCCCGGGCCAAGCTCGTCGATGTCTTTGGGAAACGGCGCGAAGGCGCCCAGGCCTACGATTTCGTAGTCGCGGCCCGCGGCCATCAAACGAATCTTCTGCTTCGCCCGCAGGGTCCCGTCGACCACGCGCACCAGCAGCACAACGCCGCGGTAGCTGTCGTACCAGCTGTCGAGCAGAAGCACCTTGAGCGGCTTTGTGGCATCCCCTTGTGGCGGCGGAACGACGCGAACCACGGCTTCCAAGATTTCCTCGATGCCGCGGCCGTCTTTCGCCGACGCGAGAATCGATCCCGACGCGTCGATGCCGATGATTTCTTCGATCTGGCGTTTGGCGTTTTCCGGATCCGCCGACGGCAGGTCGATCTTGTTGATGACCGGCACGATGGCCAGGCCGTGCTCGGTGGCCATGTACACGTTGGCCAGCGTCTGCGCCTCCACGCCCTGCGAGGCGTCCACCACCAGCAGCGCGCCTTCACACGCCGCCAGCGACCGCGACACCTCGTAGTGGAAGTCGACGTGCCCGGGGGTATCGATCAGGTTCAGCTCGTAGGTCTGGCCGTCCTGGGCCTTGTAGAGCAGGCGAACCGTGGCCGCCTTGATCGTGATGCCACGCTCGCGCTCCAGATCCATGTTGTCGAGGAACTGATCCTTCTGCTCGCGCTGGGTGAGAGCACCGGTGAATTCGATCAGACGATCGGCCAAGGTGGACTTGCCGTGGTCGATGTGGGCGACGATGGAGAAATTTCGGATCAGGTGGGTCGGGATCGGCACTTCGTTACCTTTTGGGCTATTTCCGTAGCACGTCGAGAGTGAGCTGCCCGGGAAGATGCCGCTTTTCTCTCTCCAAGACCAAGTCGATTCCTTGGCGGATGTATTCCGCCACCGGCACCTTGGTCTTCTGGTGCAGGATTTTCAGCTGTTCGTTCTGTTCGGGCGTGATGTACACGGTGGTCGAGATTTTGTTCCGTGCCATGGCAGGACCGACCATGCATGACCATACGTGAGTAGTCAATGCGGATTGGGCGGCGATCGCCGCCAACGCGGGCGGACATCTCGCCTTGGGCCAATCCCAATCGCAACCAAAGTTCCGACTGACCCTTGCCGCCACGGCGCAGTTGGCCTAGCCTACCGGTCATGCGTCCTCTTGGAAAAGACTCCGGCCGCTCCCTTGCGCGGATCACGGCTTTGCTTTCAATGGGTTGTGGCTTCGCGCTGGGCTGCGCCGGCACACAGAAGACGGTCGGCGGTCCAAGCTCGGACCTGAAAGTCTCGAACGAGGACTTCGGCGCCAAGTTCGACCGTTCCCGCTGCGACGACCGGGGCAAGCAGGTGGTCACGCTCGATGCAAACGGCGACGGCAAGCCCGACGTCATCAAGCTGTTCCTTGCCGCCAGCCAAGACGGGCACCAGGTTCAGCAACTGGTCTGCAAGCAGACCGACCTGGACTTCGACGGAAAGATCGACCTGGTTCAATACTACGGTCCGAACGGGGATTTGTTCATGGACGAGTACTCCATGAACTACAGCGGAAAGTTCAACGGCAGAACCTTCTACCAGGACGGCAAGAAAGTCCGCGCCGAGAAGGACATGGACTTCGACGGCAAGCCCGACTACTTCGAATTTTACGAGGGCGGAAAGCTGGTCCGCGTGGAACGTGATCGCAACGCCGACGGCAAAGTCGACGAGTGGCAATACTACGAAAACGGCCGACTCGACCGCATTGGCTTCGACACGACCGGGTCGGGTCGCGTGGACAAGTGGGAGCGCGGACCCGAGGGCGGCGTCGACACGACCGTGGCGCAAGCCCAGGCACCAGCGCCCGGCGCGGCCGCGCCAAACACCGCGGCGGCCACCGCCGATACCGCCGCAGCCGCCGCCGCGGCCGACGCCGCGTCTCGTGGCGGCCCGAAGGCCGAACCCAAGGCCGCGAAGGCAGAACCCAAGGCCGAAAAGAAGAATCCGCCGAAGAAATAGCCTTTCCACGGGAGAAAGATTCTCTGAACGACATCGATCGACGCTGGGGTGGGCCGCGGATGGCGCTCGACGCCACCGCGCTCATTCACTTGGATCTGAACGGCCCCGCCACCAACTCGCGCATCGTGAACGCCAGCAAGCGCGGCGTATTACTGGTGATGCCGGATGCGCGGCCGGTTGGAACGCGTATCCATGTGACGGTTCAGCTAGAGAACCCAACTGGGCAGATCAAGGTCTCAGGCATTATCGTGCACTGCACTGTCATCGAGAACGTAGACCCGCGCTTCACAGCGCGCGCGGGCATTCTTCTCACCACGGCCGGCGCTGATTGGGACGACCTCTGCGTTCGCCTCGCGGCCAAGAAATAGGAACTTTGTGGCGGATCTCGCCATCGAACTGACGTCTTAAATGGCTTGAATAACTCGCATTTACGTCTTGGCACTTGGGCAGATCCCCCCACAGTTACCCCCAGAAATGTACCCCTTGGGCGAATCGGCCGGGGCTATTCTTCCCCAGATTCCGCAAGGGCGCGTTGGCGAAGGTGCGCCGCCATCCGAAAACCGAGTTGGGCGAGGCGATCTAGTTCGGGTCGCACTCGCTGAAGATGCCCGCATCGCTTCGCTTCGATGAGGATCCCGACCGTGCCCACGCAGCGAAGTCCGAGGCGGGCGGCCCAGGCGCGGGCGTCACCGTCGTCCAAGATCACAAGGGCATCCGACAAGGCACGGGCCAGGTCGAGCGCGCCGCTTTCACCAGGGCCAAGTTCGGCGTAGTCGTGATCAACGACAGCCCTTCGGATTACGATCCAGGGCTGGCGAAGGTCCGGAACCTCGTGCCCCCTCACACGGCCTTGGGCAAGCTCCTGCTCTACCTGGAAGGGGACGACGATCTTGCCAAACAAAAGCGGCAGCAGCTCAAGACGGCGCAGCAGGTGCAAGTAGATCAGCGGCGACGTATTCGAGACGGTTTCAGGCACGGGTGGATCGCAACGCCGCAAGTTCGTGGGCCAGCTCTTCCGGGCTTTCTTGGAAGGCGTTGACGCCGAACTCCCCAAGCCTGTACAGGAACTCGACCCTGGTAATGCCAGCCAGGGCAGCCGCAGCGCCGGACGACAAATGCCCTAGCTCGTGAAGCTTCATGGCCGCCGCAAGGCGCACCGTGCCCTCTGCCTCGGAAGGAGAAGGCCCCAGCGCCCGAAGGGTCGCCTCTGGTATCTCGATGGAAAGGGTCACGGCCCCCAAGTGTACCAGGTTGCACGCTATCCTGTGCACGTAGGTTGACGGCCAGCCGCTTTCACAGGCCCCACAAGTTCCTAGCGTCGCGCCTGCGCGGCCGTTTTCAAGTTGCGGCGGAGTGGACTGGGGCCCGCCGCCCGGTAGATCGGCCGTGGCCTACTTCTCTGTAAACAGTACGTGAAGCTCTACGCCGAGGGCCTTCGCAAGTCCGACCAGCGTCGCCAGCGTTGGGTTCGTGCGGCCTCGTTCGATGTCTTGAAGGTGCTTGGCCGCGAGCTTGGCGTCCTCGGCCAGCCGTTCCTGCGTTAGTTTACTCGCGTCACGAAGCTGCCGGATGCGCTTTCCCAGGCGCCCCACCGCGAGCAAGACTTCGGGCGTGCCTCGGGCGTCGGAGCGGTAGTTCTTGCGAAGTTTGAGGCCGGACCGAGGCACAGCACGAAGCAAGTCGCATCACCGGACTAGTCACCACCGGACACGTCCGGTACTATGCGGCGGACCAAACGGAGGCTTGCGATGGGATATCCGATACGACCGGTACGACTAGCTCGCGCTGCGCAGGTTTTGGACACGCTCGGTCTAGGAGTGACAAAACAATGCGGGTGAACAAATGCCTCCTGGATCTGTATTTCGATTCGGCCGAAGGCCAGCAGCTCCATGAAGGATTTGAGGCCCTGCTGCAACAGACGCCAAATTCCGAAGGCAGTCGAGCGAAGGTCGAGGCGCCAGACGAGGATTCGCTCTGCCCCGAAGGAGAGGCATTCTGGGCATTCTTCGAGGGCGTAGACGGCTTCCACGGCGTCTGGCCCGCCGTGAAGCGGGTGCTTTCCGCTGTAGCGCCGATCAGCTCCGATCAGGAGTCTCGACGCGTGTACCTCGATCTTCTTGAGAAGGGCTTTGAGGTCATCGAGGCGGACCACCAAGTCCACAATCAATTTGCGCGAGCCATCGGGATCCTCGAACCCAAAGAAGGCGACAACGAAGGGGCCCACCCGTCCCTTGACACTGGATCCGAGGTTGACGACGACGCCGAAGCCGATCCGTCGGCACCCGGGGAAACGCTCGGTGTCGAGCTTTTCGGTGGTGCCGAAGCAGATGGACTCAAGCGTTGGGCCGGCAACATCTCAGAAATATCCTGGGGGCTCCACCTGCTCTTCCCCGAGTGGTTCGTGCCCTATTGCTTCCCGTGTAGGTTCCACCACTTTGATGCTATTTGCGCGGAATTTGGCATTGCCCTACCTCGGCTGCCCGGCAAAAGCAGCCGCAAAGAGCTGGCCGCGTACTACTTCTCGATCAACCAATGCCTGCAAGACTACCGCCGTCAGCTCGACGTGACGCCCGCGAAGTTTAACGCCTTCCTGTATGGCTTCGCCTGCAACTACGTGGAGATTGCCGACGAAGACGAACTGCCCGAGCCCGAGAGGGCATGGCTACTACTCGGTCATCCAGAAGGCGACTATGAGTGGCTGGAAGCTGCGGACGAGGATTCGATTAGCTATTGGCAGGGGAGCGACGGCATCCGGCCGGGTGACCTGTGCATCATGTGGGTGCGAACGCCGCACAGTTGCACGCATTCGATTTGGCGGGCGATCTCACGAGGCTACAATGATCCCTTCTTCTGGCACTATCGCACGGTATGGATCGGCCACCGAACGCTGGTGCCACGAATCAAGTTCAAGGAGTTGTCGTCGAATCCGGTTTGGGCTGAGACCCCCTCGATACGCGCCCATTTCCAGGGAGCGTCAGGACGTGAAATCAAGCCCGCCGAGTACGAGGCGTTGGTTTCCCTTTGGAAGGAAAGGGGGTGCGATGTCTCCACCCTTCCACATCTCGCGAAGCCCGTGCAGTTGCCCGTCGATGGCGTGGCGTCAGAGCGCGACGTCGAGATCCTTCTTTTGGAACCCCTGCTGCGTCGACTTGGGTACGAAGAGACAGACTGGGTTCGCCAGTATCGCGTTCGTATGGGAAGGGGCGAACGGGTTCGCCCTGACTACGCCCTCGGCCTCCAAGGCGTCTCTGGCGAGGATACCGTTCAAATGTTGGTTGAGGCCAAGCACCGCATCTCTACATCCGAGGCGTTGCGCGAAGCCTACGTGCAGGCGCGATCCTACGCTGAGCGCCTGCGCGCGCAGACCATCGTGCTCTGCGCGGTCGAGGGACTTTGGATCTTCCGTCGCACCCACGGAAGTTTTTCGAGTGAAACGTTCGAGCAACTCGGGTGGTTTCAAGCCAACGAGGGCAAGGCTCTCGATGACCTCATGCGGAGTCTCGGGAAAGAGGTAATCCTCAAAGGTGTGGAACGTCGGGGCGGACGTATTGGGAGTTGATTGGCGCGGGGCTCGTGATCGCCAGGGTACTATCGCCGCTCGTCGGGTGGGTCTAGACTGGCCGCTAACACTCAGTCGTAAGGTGCACAAAATGAAGTGTCTCTCTCTTCGTCCTGGATGGGCTTGGGCAGTAGTTTTCGGGGGGAAGACCGTTGAAAACCGCTCGTGGAAAACGAACTACCGCGGACCACTTGTGATCCATGCCAGCAGCAGCCACGCAGAGCTTCACGACATCGTGGAAAGGGCCCAGAAGCTGAGCGGCAAGAAAGTCCCCGATGAAATCGATTTCGGCGCGGTGATCGGTGTCGTGGATCTTGTCGAGTGCCTACCGCCAGACGCACCTCTCAAGAAACCCGACGCAAAATGGGCCGCGCCTGGTTGCTACCATTGGTTGTTTCGCAACCCTAGACCTTGTGAGCCAGTCGACATCAAGGGGAAGTTGATGCTTTGGGACCTCCCAAGTAAGAAGATCAAGTTGACATGATGTCCGGGGCGAGGTGCGCGTACTTCATGGTCACGGCCACCGAGGAGTGACCGCGGAGTTTCTGCAAGGCACGGATATTCCCGCCGGCCATCTTGAAATGGCGCGCGTGCGGAGAATCCCGTGGAAACCGAACACGTGAACAAGTGCTCCACCACCTCGGCCGGCGCTTCGTTCCCCGGTCGCAGACCCTACGCCATCGCTACCGCTCCTTTTCGATGGCTTGCAGGCCGGTCAGCAAGGCGATCCGCATCGCATCGCTTCGAGTAACTTCGAGGCCAGGCCGGGACAACTTAGCGGCCACGGCGTCGAGGCGGCCTATCACCTCCGGGTCGAGGCGAATCGCGGTTTGCACGGTCGGCCCTTTGTCCTTTTCGGTCTTGCTCTTGGGCATTCTCGGATCCTTTCTCGGTTTCCAGATACCTCCCGAGACGCTTCTGCGCGTCGGGCGATGTGAGACTAGGCCAACGCTTGATGGCCGCGTCCATGGCCGCACGGGCCTTCCGTACGGCCACTAGGTCAACGGTGCCAGGCTTGCGCTTCACCCGCAGATCCTCGCAACCTGTGTCAGGGCGAAGGGCCGGGCCGCGCGAGACATGAGGCCCCGTCAGGGCGCACATATATATTAGAGTCGCCGACCGTACACCAACCCGTGCAAGACACGCACCGCGCGCGCTCCGTCGGAGTCACCTCAGATAGATAGGCTGTGAGCAGCGCGCGTGCCTTGGGCGATGTTGCGATGCTGGCGCCAAAACGGTACAGCTCGCGCCAGACTCCCGCGCCACCGTCAGCCAGCAACTCGCGGGGCATAGCCCATGCGTGGGCACCCCCGTCGGCGTTCAGAACCTCGATGAGCGTGCCCCACTCCGAGCCGAGGTTATCGCGACTCGCAGCGAGAAGACGTATCTGCGACGCCAGCCAAGTCGGGGGCACCGCGGACCCGTCGGGCGGGTCGTACCAGGTGCCCGAGCCATCGACGCGGAATCGCCCGCCGGTGCGGGGGTGCGGGTGCGTCTGCCCGTCCGCCGCGCATGCCGACGCTTGAGCGTTCTCGGGCGCGTCCGTCGGCGCGCTGGCTGCGCGGATGCACCGCTTAACGGCATTCGCCCTTCGCAACTTGCGCAAGTCATTGAAGTCAGTCGTGCCTTCGGGGCGCTCCGGGCCGAAGTCGGGCACAGCAAGGAGCCCGCCGATTGCTTGTGCCGCTTTGGTCGCGTGTTTTAGTCCGGGGTTGCCCTCCACGCCGATGTCGTCATCGGCGCAAACAATGATCGTCTTCTTGGGAAACTCCCTACGGAACACCTCCGCGACCGGTCCCAAGTTTCCACAGTCGGCGGCGATGATCGTCGCGTTCCCGGTGACTTCGAAAATCGACGCACCGGTGGCGAAACCTTCGGCGATGCAAGGTGCCTTGCTTGCGGCGGGGTCTCCAAGCACGTAGAAATGCCCCAGCTTTTGCCCGCCGGGCAGGAATCGCTTTTTGCCATCGGCCCATATGAATTCGAGGCTGTGGATTTCACCGCCGAAGTCGCGGAGCGGGATAACCAGTGCCCCGGTAGGCACGTGCAAGGTCTTTTCCCCGTCGGAGCAAATCAGATCGTAGTCGCGCGCGGTCGTGCGCAATCCGTGCGGCTTGACCTTCTTGCGGGTCAAGTAGAGGTGAGACTTGCAAGGGGCGGACTCCTTCCAGATTGCGCGTGCCTTGAGGGCGGCTTCTGCGTGACGCTTCTGTAGCTCTGCCTCGCGCCTTTTCTTGTCCTCAGCCATGCGCGCAAGGTGCGCTTCACGGTCAGCAGGTGAAAGCGTGTCTGGGCTCTGACTGCACCAATTCTCCCAGCCTTGCCCGTCGGCCCAATTCTGGAACCCGCCAGCTGGCACGCCGTCAAGGTGCAGCAGATAGGCGCCGTCACGGTTGCCGCATTTCTCGTCGCGAAGGGGGCAGCGGTGTATATCGCCATCTGCCTGTAGTTCGCCAGGCAGGTCTAGATTGCGCGCTGTAGCCTTCGCGCGGAAGGCTGCTAGCACAGTTTCGAGCGGGGTTCTCATCGTCCGCCCTCTTTGATGCGCGCCGCGATCCAAGCTTCGACCGTATCGCTCGGCCAGGCCACGCACCGGCGCCCTAGCCGGATCGGCGCCGGGAACGTACCGAGGCGGACGCCCTCATAGATCGCCGTCCGCTTCAGTCCCACGCGCGCAATCACGTGAGGCAGGCGTAGAAGCGAGATCGGCATGGCGTCCTCGTCGAGTGCGGTGGCACTCACGACCGCACCTCGTCGAGACCGACCCGTATGGCTACCGCGGTCGCATGGCGGACCGGTCGGCCTGCGAGTGACGATCGTAGCGCGCGCTCGGCGATGCCCAGCTCGGTGATCGCAGTCCGCCAACCTCTCGCGACGATGAAGTCGTGCAGCCTGCCCCGGATGGCATCGTCTACCAGCTCGCCGAGCGGCTTCCGTGTCTGTTTTTGAACGGTGTCCATACAGACACCCTATGACTCTGCATGAGGCTCGTGTTGCGGCAGATTTGGGCTGTTTCCTACCGCACCTTGGGGCGCCTGTAGCAGCGGGGCTCGACGTCCAGAACCGTCCACGGACTCCTCTTCGCGGTCTGTCGTCGGGTGAAAGACTCGTCGCCAATCTTGCGACGTTTTTTTGACCCGCTTGGTGGCACGGCTATGTACATCCCCGCGCCCATCGCGACGAACCTGTTGAGCGCTCGCTCAGACTGCTTCCATGCCTCGCCCCATAGGGCGCGTGTCGCGCGAACAAGGCGCGTCTGCTGCTCGGCCTGAAGAGCGCCACGGTAGCCCCGCACCATCTGTTTGTGATGTCTCGCGATGCACGCCTCCAGATTCGCGGCCATCTCGCGGAGCTGTTCGGTCGTGTACTCCGCGGCGAGAACGGCGGCGGGCAACAACACGACGGAGCCTCCGGCCCACTCCCAAAGCAGGGGATCGTAGTCCGTGTACACGTTTGGATCGTCTTCGACATCGGAGGTCAGCGCTGCGGGGCCGTGCTCAAGCGCAACCTGCACACGTCGATACGCTTCGACCACCGCGAGGTAGTGCCCCGCCATGGCGATCGACGCATTGAAGTCGATGGCTGCGGCTGGGTGCCGCTTGCCAGCCGGCACTGGTGTCTCTCTCGATTTCGCGGGCATCACTTCGCCTCGGACACGGGGAGATCTCCCGCTGCAAGCGCGCCGAGGTAGTCCGCCCACCGTTGCATCATCGCCTTCCGCTCGGGCAGGAAGGCGGTGCGGTTGTAGGCGCGGCCGTTCGGGTCGCGGACCGCGTGAGCAAGCTGTGCCTCGATAAGGTCGACTCGGAAGCCAAGAATCTCGTCGAGAAGCGTTCGGGCCGTGGCTCGGAAGCCGTGGCCGCTCGCCGTCGCGCTGGCGATGTCAAGACGTCGAAGCGCAGCGTTTACCGCGGCGTCGGACATCGGCCGGTCACGGCTGCGCTGGGATGGGAACACGTAGGGGCAGAGCCCCGTCAGCGGGCGCAGTTCGCGCAAGACGGCGACCACCTGCTTAGCCAAGGGCACAATGTGCTGCGTCCCGGTCTTGCTGGCAGTGAAGCGCCACTCGGCCTTGGCCAGGTCGATGTCGGCCCACTTGGCCGTACGTAGCTCGCCAGGGCGCACGAACAGCATGGGCGCCAGCTTGAGCGCAGCCGCGACGATGGGCGTGCCCTCGTCGTAGGACCATATCGTGCGCAGCAAGTCTGCCAGCTTCGCCGGCTCGGTCACGGC
>PMLH01000220.1 GCA_003159055.1 Myxococcales bacterium | reverse complement strand
CCTGCCATCTTGTGCAGCTTCATGACGCCCTGGTAGCCTTTGCCTTTGGTGACGCCGACCACGTCAACCACATCGCCTGGCTTGAAAATCTGCCCTGCGGTGAGGACCTTGCCGACCTCATGCGCGGCCACGTCCTTGACCTCGTCGAGGCGGATCTCGCGCAGAACCTTTGGCGACTTCTCGAGGCCGGCCTTCTTGAAGTACCCGGTCCCTGGCCGGGTCATCTTGCGCGTTGCCTGCTCTTCGAAACCGAGCTGCAGGGCCGCGTAGCCGTGCTTCTCGGGCGTGCGCTGCCCAGTGACGACGCACGGACCGATTGTAAGTACGGTACATCCGAGCGACGATCCGTCATCGTGGAAGTAACGGGTCATCCCCAACTTGCGGCCGATCAGGCCCATCTTCATTGACATGGTGTGCGAACCTCGTGAAAGACGTGGGTTTATAGTCGGATGGGCGCCAGAGGTCAAGTTGCAGACGTCAGGGCCCGACCGATTTGTCGGCCGGTGTCTTTTCCAGCAAGTCCTTGAAATCCGTGGTGAAGGTCAAAGGGCCCATAATCAGCTCGATTTCTCGGTCCATCGACGAGGCGTCGGGGCGCGTCTCTTCGGGGGTGTGGGGCCGAAATACCAGGTTCAGGTTGGCAACCGTCAGGGCGTCGCGGTGCTCGGGCCTCGGATAGTCGACTGCCCACGCTGCTTTGCGGAGGCACGCTTCGATGTCGGGGTTGTTGATGGTCGACTGGCGCACGACCACATCGTGCAGTTCGCCGCGCTCGATGGTCAGCTCCAGACGAACCCGGCCGCGCAGGTAGGCGTCTTTGGCAGTGGCGACGCGACGGGAAACGTAGCAGGCCCGAGCCCGCGGCATAAACGCCAGGGAAAGCGTGTTGCGAAGCACCGTCTCGTCGAGGCGACCGTGCACAACCTCGTCGACGACCTTCTTGGGCGCGGCTGAAGCGGGCAGTACGGCAACCGCAACCGAGCTGGTTGCCCCTGCCCAGGCGCGGCGCTTCGTCCCATCGGTGCTGACCAGCGGCTCCAGCCACTCCCCTTTGGCCGTGGCAGGCGTGACGTCGACGTGCACCGTCGAGATTTCCGGATGGTTCGGCGAGGCTATTCCGCGGGTGCTGAAGCGAAGCCGGCGATGCAACACCAGCCGGCCATTGCTAAGGTAAGACGCGGTTGCGCCCTGCCCGGCCGCAAGCACATCGGCCATCTTGGTTTCATCGAAGCGCAGCCCGAACCAGTCCCCTCCCTCCGCCATGGCCGAAACCACAGCGCGAGCGGTTTCCTCAGCACTGCCTGGTGCGACTTCCCGAACAATCCCCCCGAATCCTTCCACCAGGCGCGCGTATTCTGCCAGCGCGGGCTTGCTCACACTGTCGTCGCCGCGCTGGCGAACGACGAGCACAAGAATCCTGGTAGATGTTTCGGCCTTGCCGGTCAGGGCTTCCTGCATCTTCTCGGCCGTCTGACTTGGCGGCAGCGCTCCGTCGGTGACGATCGCGACCCAGGATTGTTCGCTCGATCCGGCCGCGAACCCCTGATTCATGCTGCGAACGCGTGCCAAGGCCGCGACCAGGTCGGTGGTTCTTTCTAGCCGATTCGGATCGGCCGCACTGCTGAAGGCCTCGAGCGCCTCGCGCGTGGGCATGCGTGACAGCGGGAAGATCGGCGTGGGGGTTTCACCAAACAGAATCGCGTTGAACCGCACGGACGGGGGCAGAGCTTCGACCAACGCTCGTGCGACCACCCTTTCTTCAGACAGCCCCCCCTGCCCTACGCTGCGCGATCGATCGACGACCAAAAACACACTGGCGGGTGGTGCGGGCTTGGCGGCACTTGCCACCTCGGATTTCGCCGAGCCTCGACCGAGGCAAACGGCAGCCACGGTGGCAACCTGCGGCGGCGGCTTTCCTCGCCCTTTCCTCGGAAGAGCAGCAACGGTGGCGAAAAGCTGACCTGGGAATGCCGATGGTGTCTTGAGGTAGCTCCACGATGTTTCCCAAGCAGCGCGCGCCGGAGAAAGGCCGCGCATGACCAGGCGACGCGTGCCCGAGCGAATCTCGGCGGGCTTGCCGGCCAGGCTCGCCTGGCCCAGATGAAATCCGTCGGGGTGCGGCTCGAGGGTAACCGTGACGTCGGCCGGGATGGGGTTTTCCTCAAGGCTCTCCGGCATGCGCAGGACCATGTGCCCGTCGTTGCATGCCACCGGCGCCACATAGCGGTAGTGCAAGACCGGCCGAGCCCCTTCCGCAAGGGGCGTGAGGTGGATCCGGTAGTCGGTGCCCTCTTCCACCGGCGCCGTCGACGGAGACATCTGTCGCATCTTCAGCGCGGCCGCAAGTCCGGCGCCAACTTGGCCTTCGGTCTGCTGGGCCATGCGCACCCGTTCTCCACGTTCCAGGATTTCCCAGTCGACCAGGGCGGCCCTGTCCGGAAGGTCGAGATCGAGCGTGTTTTCCTCCTGCCGATTCCCAGCCGCGCGCGGGGCGGCGTCCACGGTACGCCAGACCTCCACAGTAGCCACGGACCCAGCGATCCGGATGTCGATCTTGTGGATGGGCACCGCAGGGTTTTGCTGCGAAGCCAGGAACAGGACAAGCTGCAACCAAGCAACCATCTGGATGTCCGGCAGTGTAGATCAGAAGCGAAGCATTCCATGCGAAACCGAGTCCGAGGAAAAGAAGTGGATCCCTTGCGCTGCACCCGCTGCCGCTTGCACACCGACCTGTGCGCGTGTGACCTGCTGGCATCGATCCCGGTTTCGACGAAGGTCCTCGTGGTCGCGCACTGGGCCGAGGTTCGCAAGCCGACCAACACCGGCCAGTTGGCCGTCGCCTGTCTGCAAGGTGCGACCCTGTGCCTGCGCGGGCGCGAGGGCATTCCCAACGATCCGGTGGTCTGGGATTCCGGAGGCACGCCGCTTCTCCTTTTTCCAGGTCCGGACGCGATTCCCTTGGACGTCTGGAGGGCAGAGCGCGTGAACACTCCGCCCGTGACGCTGGTCGTACCGGACGGCACGTGGCGACAGGCCAAACGCATCAGGCGACGGGTTCCGGGCCTCCAGAACGTTCAGGCCGTCAAGCTGCTTGCAAACCAAGGTTCGGATTACCGTTTGCGTCGCGCTCATCTGGACGACCGCCTAGCCACCATGGAAGCGATTGCGCACCCGCTGGGCATTCTTGAAGGTCCCTCCGTCGAAGAACATCTGACGCGCGCTTTTCGTGCGGTCGTGGACCGTGCACTTTGGAGCAACGGACGTCTCACCACAGCCGAGGTTGCCGGCGGCGTGCCCGACGGTGCGAGGCAGGACGGCCCGTTCATCAGATAGCAAAAAGATGCGCAGTCCTTGCGCCAGGCCGGTCCCGAAAACCCCGCGCCAGGGTAAGTCCTTGCGTCTCGCGCATTCCCGCGCTACCCGTATGGAGCGTAAGCCATGGCTCCCACAATCGCTCCCGTCGTTTTGGTCGCGCCGTCGCAGCCCGAGGACCAGGTCCTGCAGCAAACCCTCGACGTGCTACGAGGCGGCGGCGTGGTTGCGCTGCCAACCGACACCTTGTATGGCCTCGCTTGTGCCTTCGGAAATCAGGAGGGCATCCAGCGCATCCAAACCATGCGTGGCTTCGACATGGCCACCCGACCACTCACGTTTCTGCTCCCCGACCTTGGTGAATTGCCCAAGTTCGCGAAGGTCACAGATGCCTCTTTGGCGGTTCTTCGCAAGATTTTCCCAGGCCCGTACTGTGCCGAGTTGACCGCGGCCTCCAGCATTCCGAAGCCGTTCGTGCACGAAGACCGAAGTACCATCGGCGTGCGAATCCCGGGAACCGCCCTTTGCGAAAAGGTGATTTGGTCTTTGGGCACGCCCCTGCTGTCGGCAACCGCGAAATCTCCGACGGGCGACATCCTGACCACGGCAGCCGAAATCAAACGCGAGTACGGCAAGAGCCTGGATCTGATCCTCGACGCCGGCACCCTGTCAGGTCCACCGTCGACAGTGGTCAGCCTGGCCGGCGACTGGATCACGGTCGTGCGCGAAGGTCGGGGCCCGTCGAACAAGGTCCTGGCCTAGGTCGACATTCTGCCTTGGCATCGTAGGCTTGCCGCAAGCCTACGATGCTGCCGCCCCTGCCCCCAGCCGCCCCGAACCATCACGTTCGCGCCTGGATGCAGGTGTTCGGCAGCGTGATGATGCTGGCGGCGACGCTGTGGTTTGTCGACCTGGTCGAGATATGGCAACGGTTGCGACAGCTGCAAGCCGCATGGCTGGTTCTGACCCTCGGCATTCTGGTCATGCAATTCGTCCTGCTGGCCGCGCGTTGGTGGTGGTTTGCGCGAAGGCTGTCGGCGCCGCTTTCCTACCCGCAAGCCCTGCGCGAGTATTTCCTGGCGGGCCTACTCAACCAGATCCTTCCATTCGGTATCCTTGGCGACGTGTCGCGTGCAATTCGACACGCGCGCCAGACACGCCAGGAGGCGCGGACCTCGACGCGCGCTCCCCAGGTGGTGGTCGCAATTCTCCTCGAACGAGGGTCGGGTCAGATCGCCCTTTGGGTGGTCGCCGTCGCGATCCTGCCTAGCTGGTGGCAACGCCTGCGCACCCTGCTCGGGCCGTCCGTACCGCTGCTCCTGCCGGGGGCAGCTTCGCTACTCGCGATTGCCCTTGTGGGCACGTTGGTTTGGATCGCCTGGCGGACCCTTCACCGCATCGAATCCATCAGCGATCTGGCCTCCGCAAGTTGGCGCGCCATGTTTTCGCCCGCGAGTGCTGCCGCACACCTGCCGATCTCCTTCGCGCTGGTGGGCACCCACGTGCTTGCCTTCGTGGCCGTGGCGCACGGGTTGCGATTGCAGCTGTCTCTTGGCTTGGCCGTGCACGTCGTGCCCATCGCACTCGTCGTGACGACCCTGCCCGCTTTCCTGGCTGGGTGGGGAATTCGAGAAGCCACGGTCGCGGGCCTCTATCACCTGGCCGGCCTGCGCAGCACTGATGGGGTAACCATCGCAATTCTCTACGGAATCGTGAGTCTCGTGGCCAGCACGCCCGGCCTCCTCGTCTTCAGTCGGGCCAGCCAGCGGTGAAGGTTCGTTATGTCTAGCATAGCCACTATCTGTCTGCTATACGAGAAGTCAACACCAATCTCGGCGAAAGGAAGCACTCCAATGGCGACGTTCAAAGACAACTCTCTCTCCATCGGGAAGACCCCGCTGATTCAGCTCAACCGCGTGGTCCCGGCCGGAAGCAAAGTTTTCGCGAAAATCGAAGGGCGCAACCCGGCCTACTCGGTCAAGTGCCGCCTGGGCGCGGCCCTCATCTGGGACGCGGAGAAGAAGGGGCTGCTTGGGCCTGGCGTTGAAATCGTGGAACCGACCTCCGGCAACACGGGCATCGCACTGGCGTTCGTCGCGGCTGCGCGAGGTTACAAGCTGACCTTGGTCATGCCCGAGACCATGAGCATCGAACGGCGCAAGGTCCTCAAGGCCTTGGGCGCGCGCATCATCCTCACCGAAGGCCCCAAGGGCATGAAGGGCGCCATC